>USPJ01000087.1 GCA_900556645.1 uncultured Lachnospiraceae bacterium | reverse complement strand
CTTAGTTTTCTTTTTGTAAATCCGTAATGAACATGGCATCCCCAAAACTGAAAAAGCGATACCGTTCTTTTACCGCTTCCTCATATGCCGCAAGAATATGCTCCCTTCCTGCCAATGCCGAAACCAACATCAAAAGCGTGGATTCCGGCAGATGGAAATTGGTAATCAGTGCATCCAGCAATTTGAACTGATAGCCCGGATAGATAAAAATATCAGTCCAACCGCTTTTTGCCTCCAGACTTCCATCCTCCTTCGCCGCCGACTCAATGGTACGGCAGCTTGTGGTTCCTACACAGATAATTCTTCCCCCTGACTGTCTGGTTTCATTGATTGTCTTGGCTGCCTCTTCATCAATCATATAGAATTCCGAGTGCATATGGTGCTCCAATACATTTTCCACTTTTACAGGGCGGAAAGTCCCCAATCCCACATGAAGGGTTACCTCTGCAATACGGATACCTTTCTGGCGGATTGCCTCCAACAGCTCCGGTGTAAAATGAAGCCCCGCTGTAGGTGCTGCTGCAGAACCGTCGTATTTTGCATAGACAGTTTGATAGCGGTTTTTATCCTTTAACTGATGGGTAATATAAGGTGGCAGAGGCATCTGTCCCAGTTCATCCAAAATTTCCTCGAAAATTCCTTCGTAATGAAATTGGATTAACCGATTTCCTTCCTCCACAACCTCTAAAACCTCGCCAATCAAAAGTCCATCCCCAAAGATTATCCTTGTTCCCGGCTTTGCTTTTTTTCCCGGCTTTACTAAGGTTTCCCAAACATCATTCTCTCTGCGTTTTAACAAAAGAATCTCAATATGTGCTTCGGTTCCCTCTTTGACTCCATACAGTCTTGCCGGAATTACCTTGGTATTGTTCAATACCAGACAATCTCCTTCCCGAAGATAGGAGAGAATGTCTTTAAAAATCCGATGCTCCATCTCTCCGGTCTTTTTATCTAAAACCAAAAGTCTGGAGCCGGAACGGTCTTCCAATGGGTCTTGAGCAATTAGCTCCTGTGGTAAATCAAAATAAAAATCTTTTACATTCATTATTATACTCTTTTCTATTTTCGAAGTTCAATTCCCATTTCTTCCAGATTCTTCAAAATTTTGTTAAGACCCGGTTGAATATCACTGTCCTCTAAAGTCTTATCCTGTCCACGGAAGGTCAATGTATATGCCAGAGACTTGAAATCTTTTCCAATCTGAGCCCCTTCATAAACATCAAATAACGTATAGCTTTCCAGATACTGTCCACCCTTCGCATCAAAAACTTTTTCAATGTCTCCTGCCAGAATGGTTTTTGGTACTAGCATGGAAATGTCCCTTGTTACTGCCGGGAATTTTGCCACACCTTTATATTTGCGGTCAAAGGTTGCTGCCTCCAGTAGATATGGCATATCCAGTACTGCCACGTAAACACGGTCTTTGATAGCATAATTTGCCGCTACTGTTGGATGTACCTCTCCTAAATAACCAATCACGTTTCCATCGTATACGATATCTGCCTGACGTCCCGGATGCAGGAAGATTTTTCCGGCTTTTGGGTCATACTCACATTTTTTTCGCATACCAAGCTTATCGAACAGCTCTTCTACCACACCTTTCATGGTGAAGAAATCACCTTCTCCGTACATACCCAGAGTCATCTGCATACGCTCCTGTGGCAATTCTGTCACCGGCTGCTGTTTCGGCAGATAGATATTTCCCATTTCATAAAGTCTTACATCTTTGTTTCTGCGGTTAAAGTTAGTAGAGAGTGCTGTCAGCATACCGTTTAACGGAGTGGTTCTCATAATGCTGAAATCTTCGCCCAACGGATTCATAATTTTCACGGTATTGCGAAGCGGACTGTCCTCCGGCAGCAATAATTTATCAAATACCTTCGGACTTTCAAAGGAATAGGTCATTGCCTGTGAAAATCCGCAGAACTCTGCGATATTTCTTGCCAGAGCCTCTACCCGAAGCTTGTAGGTCAGTTTTCCTGCGGTTGCCTCTCCGCTTGGCAGTGTGGACGGAATTTTATCATATCCGTAGAATCTTGCCACTTCTTCTGCTAAATCTGCATCACATTCCAAATCCTGTCTCCAGGAAGGAACACATACCTCGTTGGCTTCCTTGTCATATTCCAAATCCAGCATTTCAAAATAGGACAGCATCTCCTCCGCCGGAATATCAGTTCCCAGTAATCTATTGTATTTTTCCGGCTCAAAAGGAATCCGTCTGCCTTCTTTTTTCTTTCCATAGACATCCACAACACCGCCTACCACTTCTCCGGCACCCAGCTCTTCAATTAACTGGCAGGCACGGTTGATGGCTTCAATGGCATTGTTCGGATCCAAGCCTTTTTCAAATTTACCGGAAGCATCGGTACGAAGTCCGATTTTCTTGGAGGAAAGACGGATATTGGTACCGTCAAAGCAGGCTGCCTCAAAAAGCATCGTCTGCACATCATCGGTAATCATGGAATTTTCTCCACCCATGATTCCGGCAATACCAATGGCTTTTTTACCGTCACAAATCATCAGAACGGAATCGTCCATGGTACGCTCCTGTCCGTCCAAGGTGGTAAATTTCTCGCCCTTAGCAGCTCTTTTTACCACAATCTGGCGGTCCTCAATGGTATCCAAATCATAGGCATGCATTGGCTGACCGTATTCTTCCATGACATAGTTGGTAATATCTACGATATTATTGATTGGGCGGATTCCCTGTGCTGCCAATCTTCTCTGCATCCACTTCGGTGACGGCTCAATCTTGATATTTTTTACAACTCTTGCGGTATATCTCGGACAAAGCTCCATATCCTCTACCCGAACCTTGATATAGTCATTGACATCCTCGCCATTTCCAGTTTCTGTTACCACCGGAGGCTGAAATTCCTTGCGGAAGGTGGCTGCTGCCTCTCTTGCAAGTCCGATGATTCCGAAGCAATCCACACGGTTGGAGGTAATCTCATACTCAAAAACCACATTATCCAATCCCAACGCCTTTATGGCACTTTCGCCCACTACAGCATCCTCCGGGAAAATATAGATACCGTATTCCGGTGCCTCCGGATACATATCACGGGTGGAGCCCAGTTCTTCGATGGAACACATCATACCAAAGGATTCCACTCCTCTTAATTTTCCTTTTTTTATTTTGACACCTCCCGGTGTCTTTTTGCCGTCATGTCCTCCGGCAACACGGCCTCCATCCAGTACTACCGGAACCTTATCGCCTTCTTTTACGTTAGGAGCACCGGTTACAATCTGGATGCTTTCGCTTCCGGTATTTACCTGACAGATAATCAATTTATCCGCATCCGGGTGTTTTTCAATTTTGGTAATCTGTCCGATGACAATTTTATCCAAATCAGCATCTAACTGCTCATATCCTTCTACCTTGGAACCGGAAAGAGTCATTGCATCCATGTACTCCTGTGCACTGCACTCTAAACCCGGTACCATTGATTTTATCCATTCCAATGATGTATTCATAATTGTTCTCCTTCTATCTATCCTGATTAAAACTGTTTTAAGAAACGGGTATCGTTTTCATAGAGCAGACGCATATCGTCAATCTCATATTTCAAAAGGGTGATACGCTCTAATCCTACACCGAATGCAAATCCTGTGTACTCTTCCGGATCAATACCGCTCATCTTCAACACTCTCGGATGTACCATACCGCATCCTAAAATTTCAATCCATCCCTCTCCTTTACAGAAACGACATCCTTTTCCGCCGCATTTAAAGCAGGAGACGTCCATCTCGGCACTTGGCTCTGTAAACGGGAAGTGGTGTGGACGGAATTTTACTTTTGTGTCCTCTCCAAATAATTCTCTTGCAAACTGCTCTAAGGTTCCCTTTAAATCTGCAAAAGTAATATTCTTATCGATAACCATTCCCTCAATCTGATGGAAGGACGGTGAATGGGTGGCATCCACCTCGTCAGACCGGAACACTCTTCCCGGTGCCAGCATACGGATTGGGAGTTTGCCCTGCTCCATTACACGTACCTGTACCGGAGAGGTCTGGGTACGGAGTACGATACTGTCATTAATATAGAAGGTATCCTGCTCATCCCTTGCCGGATGGTTTTTCGGAATATTCAACGCCTCAAAATTGTAATAATCTTTCTCAATTTCCGGGCCTTCCAATACCTCATAACCCATACCTACAAAGATATTCTCCACCTCTTCCAAAACGGTTGTATTCGGATGACGGTGACCTACTTTATTGATTTTAGCAGGAAGAGTTACATCAATAACCTCTTTTTCCAGACGCTTTTCCATCTCTGCCCGCTCTAATTTTTCTTTTGTTTCCTCTAATTTCTTCTGCTGTTCTTCAATAATTACTTCTACTTCGCCCATAATCTCTACGGTTGCTTCTGAATCCCTTAACAGCTCTTCAATAATCTGCTTAATCTTCTCTGCGGATTCATTGGACTGCTCTGCTAATTTCTGAATTTCCGATGCCACAACCGCAAAGCCTTTTCCATGTTCTCCTGCTCTGGCTGCCTCAATACTTGCATTCAAAGACAACAGACTGGTCTGGCTTGCTATGGATGTAATCAATTCTACCGCCTCACGAATCATCTGTACAGAATCGTTGGTGGTATGTATCTGTCTGCTGATTTTTGCAATTGCTTCCGTAGTTCTGTCATTGGAATCGGATAGCTGACGGATAATTTTTGTGGATTCATCACTGGCATTTTTCATCTTTGTAGAAGTATCTCCCAATCCGTCTACACTGGTAACAATCTCTTCTATCACTTCACCCATATTTCCGATATGCTGGGATGCCTCTTCAATCTCTTCTGCCTGTGAAACCGCACCTTTGGAGATGTCCTCAATTACCTTGCTCATCTCATCTGTGGTGGCACTGGTATGGGCTGCCATCTCGCTGAGATTGTTTCCGGAATCCATCAATACGGAAGATGACTTTTTAATATCTCCAATAATCTCCACCAGTTTCAGACGCAATTCTTCTACTGATCTTGCCATGTCTCCCAGTTCATCCCGTCTGCCTTTTGCTCTGCTGTCCACCTCAGTTAGCAGATTTCCGCTTGACAGCTCTTTTACTGCTTCCTGGGTTCTCTTAATTCCGTTTGCAAAAGCTTTGGTTCTGATTGTAGAACCGATAAGAGAAATAACGAACACAATAATTGTTATCACAATAATCCATGTAACTCTCTGTCCGATAAAGGTATGAGCCTCCTTTGCCTCCATTCCTGCAAAAATCATACCCACAATACTTCCATCTGCATTTTTCAACGGAATGTAATATGCATAATAAGCTTTTCCGTTAATCTCTAATTCCGTATCGGAATACTCTTTTCCCTGCTTTAATACCTTCTCCACAACCTCATCCGATGCCTTCGTTCCCACCAGACGTTCTTTTGTCTTGGCATCTGTCAGAGAAGTACTCACACGGGTGTCTCCATAAAATATGGTGATGTCTACACCGGTATTCTTTTTTATAGAATCCGGAATCTCGTAGTTTTCACTGACCTGCTGGTTTCCTTTAAATACCATTCCATCGGCATTCTGAACAAAATCTTCCTGATTCAGATTCCGATATACCTCGTCCACACCATATGTAGTAGATTTTAAACCTTTCAGTGCCTCATTCTTCATTCCGGCACTTAAACTATTTGCCGCATACCATGTGACAACCAATCCCATAACAATACAAGGCAGTAAAGCTATGGACATTAATCTTTTCATGACGGATATCTGTCTTCTGTTTTCCATAACGTTTGTATTTCCTCCTTACATCTTTTTCCTTTTTTATGTATATCTCTCTAATATTATGTATGTTTTCCCAAAAATTATCAAGATATTTTGTTTGATTTTTTATTGTTTTTCCTTTATTTTCCTATTATTCAACAATTTTCGTTTTTTATTGCATAGATTTACTTTTTCATGTTCTAACAGCCAACGTTTTTTGGAAACACCTCCGACATACCCGGTTAAACTTCCATATCAGCTTATCTTTGATGGGACAATCATATTTTTGTCCTTCAAACCATAGACCTGTCAGCTTGTCCTCCTTTGCCACAATCAGGCATGGATCTATGGGAGTGTTATATTTTTTTGCATAAAAATTTATTTCTGGCATTTTATCTTTTCCTTATCATCTAATATGCTAATATATTAACA
>USPJ01000086.1 GCA_900556645.1 uncultured Lachnospiraceae bacterium | reverse complement strand
GATTAATCATTCTGTTTCTGATTGTTGAGATTATTACTGTGGGACTGACCTCCATTTGGTTTGCGGGAGGTGCTTTGGCGGCAGTCATTGCGGAGAGAGCAGGAGGTCCTATTTGGCTTCAGGTGGTATTGTTCTTCGCAGTATCTTTTGTACTGTTGTATTTTACCAGACCATGGGCAATGAAGTTTGTAAAGCCCAAAAATGTAAAGACGAATTATGAGGAAGTGGAAGGCAAGACAGTACGGGTAACCAGACGTGTGGACAATATTGCGGGAACGGGAACCGTTGTCTATAACGGTATGGAATGGTCTGCCCGGACAGCAGAGGACGGAAGTGTTTTTGAAGAGGGAGAATTGGCTGAGGTAACAGAGGTTCAGGGAGTAAAATTGATACTGAAAAAGGTAGAAAAGGTCTAAAAACTTGCGGAAAATGGAAAAAAACGTTATAATAGGACTATAAATGAGAGACACAGGGGGAGTGTGACATGAAGAGATACACGATACCTGCAGAACTGGAAAGGCTGGAAAAAGTTAAGGCATGTATAGAACGGCTGCTCCAGAAAACTCCAAGTTCCGAAGAGGAAAGAATGGCGATTGAGATTGCCGTAGAAGAAATTTTCGTCAATATTGTAAAGTACGCAGATATTTCCGAAAGGGATGAGATTGAATTGCGGTTTGATTACAAGGAAGGCGAAAAGAGTGTTCTGATTCAATTCAGGGATGATGGAGTATGCTTTAATCCATTGGAAAATGAAGAACCGGAAATTCAGACAGATCTGTCCGGCAGGGAACCGGGAGGTTTAGGGATTTATATGGTCAAAAAGATGATGGATGATATCCGTTACGAACACCGCGAGGGAAAAAATGTATTGACACTTGAGAAGAGACTTTCTGACCGGAGGGAGGAATAATAGTATGGAGTTAAAAATCGAAGAGACAAGACTGGAAAACCAGCTTGTACTAAAGGTCGAGGGAAGACTGAATGCCATCACCACAGAGGAACTTCAAAAGATGTTGATGGAAAAGATTGAAAAGGCTGACAATGATATTATTCTGGACTGTGAAAAGCTGAGTTTTATCAGTAGTGCAGGACTAAGGACTCTTTTGATAGGACAGAAGGCACTTCAGAAAAAAGGATATAGTCTGGAGTTGCTACATGTGGGAAAAACCATGATGAGGGTCTTGGAGATGACCGGGTTCGATAAAATGTTAAAGGTAAGTTAAGATAAAATGGGGTGACTGCTTTTGGGGCAGTCACTTATTATTTAGGAGGATGAAATGAAAATTGTTTTTCTGGATGCAAAAACCATCGGGGATGATTTGGATTTAAGCGGATTTGACCGCTTTGGTGAGGTGGTAAAATATGATTATTCCACACCGGAGGAGGCAGTTGTGCGTTCTCGGGATGCGGATGTCTTGGTTGTAAATAAGGTGCAGATAAATGAAGCCAGCACCGGAGAGGCAGAACACTTGAAGCTGGTGTGTGTGACGGCAACAGGAACCAATAATCTGGACAAGGAATATCTGGAACGCAGAAATATAGCATGGCGGAATGTGGCGGGATATTCTACCGAGACCGTGGCACAGCATACCTTTGCCCTGCTTTTCTACCTGATGGAAAAGATGAACTATTATGACCAGTATGTCAAAAGCGGGAAATACATGAATGACCGCCTGTTCACACATTTTTCCAATGTGTTTTATGAATTAAACGGTAAAACATGGGGAATCATTGGTATGGGAAATATTGGAAGAAGAGTGGCTGAAATTGCGAAAGTATTTGGCTGTAATGTCATATATTATTCTACCACCGGAAAAAATCAGCAGCAGGATTTCCAACGGGTGGAATGGGAGGAACTCTTGACACAGTCTGATATAATATCGGTACATGCTCCTTTGACGGACGCAACTTTAAATCTGATGGATGCAGAAGCTTTTGCCAAGATGAAGCCAAGTGCTATTTTTATCAATGTGGGAAGAGGTCCTATTGTGGTAGAGGAGGACTTGTGCCGAGCATTGGAGACAGGAGAGATTGCTGCGGCAGGGCTGGATGTTTTGCGGGAAGAGCCTATGAGCAAAGATAATCCGCTGCAGAGAATCCAAGACAGCAGCAAGCTTGTCATTACACCTCATATTGCGTGGGCAAGCGTGGAGGCCAGAAAGCGTTTGATGAAAATTGTTGAAAAACAAATAGAAGATTTTCTTGCATAAATTAGGAAAATAGAATATCATAGTGGACATATAGGAAATTGTGTCTGCATTTTATACAATAAGAGGATTTTGTATATCGGAAAAATACAGGATTTTCGTTTTGCATATGTTCACGGAACAGGAAAGTTTTTATACTTTTCATTAAAAGGAAAAATTTGAGACAAAAGAGTGGAGGAAATAATTATGGCTAAATTAGCAGAGCAGGTAGAACGCAAAGCATTTAGTGCAGCAATTGATATTGCATTGAGAAAGTTAAATAAAGACAGAGAAAAGGGTCTTTTACAGATTGTGGATTTAACAGAGAAATTTATGGGTGATAATTTTGTACCGGAAGCATATGAAGGTGCAAGAAAGATGATTAAGAACCCGGATCATAAATGGATGAGATATGTCAATCGTGTATTGGATGAGACAGACCCGCACGTAGCAAAAATGACAGCGTTGAATCTGGGATATCAGGCTGCATTTTACGGAACAAAGACTATCCGTAAAATGAGAGAGGTACATCAGTGTAACATTCCTTGGTTAATTTTAATGGATCCGACCAGTGCATGTAATCTTCACTGTACCGGCTGTTGGGCAGCAGAATACGGCAACAAGCTGAATCTGACCTTTGAAGAATTAGACAGTATTGTAACTCAGGGAAAAGAACTGGGTATCTATTTCTATATGATGACCGGCGGAGAGCCGTTGGTTCGTAAGGCAGATGTCATTAAACTCTGCGAGAAACATAATGATGTGGCATTCCATTGCTACACCAACGGAACTTTGGTAGATCAGGCATTTTGTGATGAGATGAAGAGAGTAGGAAATCTTTCCTTATCCATCAGTCTGGAAGGTTTTGAAGACACCAATGACTTCAGAAGAGGTGAGGGAGTATTCGGAAAGGTTCTTCATGCTATGGATTTACTCCATGAAAATGGATTACTTTTCGGTAACTCTGTTTGCTATACCAGTAAGAACATGGACGCTGTTACTTCCGATGAGTTCTTTGACCTTCTGATTGAGCATGGAAGCCGTTTTGCATGGTATTTCCATCTGATGCCGGTTGGAATGGACGCATCACCGGAGCTGATGCCGACCAAGGAGCAGCGTGAATATATTTATCACAGAATCCGTGAGGTTCGTGCAAACGAAGGCGGAAAAGAAATCTACGTTATGGACTTCCAGAACGACGGAGAATTTGTAGGTGGATGTATTGCAGGTGGTAGAAACTACTGCCATATCAATCCAAAGGGAGATATGGAGCCTTGCGTATTTATCCATTACTCAGGAGCGAATATCCGTGAGAAATCTCTGTTAGAGTGTTTGAAACAGCCATTGTTTATGGCGTATAGAGACAATCAGCCGTTTAACGAAAATATGTTAAGACCATGTCCAATGTTGGAGAATCCTGAAATTTTGCAGCGGATTGTAAATGAGACCGGTGCAAAATCCACCGATATGCAGCAGCCGGAGACCGTAGAGCATCTCTGCGGAAAATGTGAGAAATATGCAGAAGAGTGGAAGGGAACAGCTGATAAGCTCTGGGCAGAGCATCCATATAAGCCACGTGGTTATGTAAACTACAAAAAGAAATAGGAGTTGAGAGCCATTAATAAGAAGAATGCAAAGATGATAGGCAAAATACTTTTTGTCCTTGTATTAATTGCCATTATTGTATATACGTTCAAAGACTCGGCAGGGGATATCATGGCACAACTGAAGGATACATCTTTGCTGGTCATTACCGGTATCTGTATTGCTTCGGTTCTGTATGAACTGGTGGAAGGATGGATTAACTATTCTTTCGCCAAAGTTTATAACCCTGACTTCAAATATTGGCAGGGAGTAGAAAGTGCTTTTTATGCCGCTTTTTACCGGGTGGCAACCTTGGGAAGCGGAGCAGGCGTTGCGGCAATCTATTATTTCAATGAAAAGGGAGTTCCTTATTCCAAAGGGACCGGATTATATACCATTGAATATATGCTGCACAAAGTCAGTATTGCTTTGTTTTCGGGAATATTCTTTTTGCTGAACTGGAGTTTTATGCAGAAACATTATCACAAATATGATATGACTCTGCTGGCAGGTTTTGGAATTACCTTTGTGATTGCAGTGGTTCTGTTACTGTTTGCCTGCTCTAAAAAGTTCCATGAACTTATTCTCTGGATTGTGAAGAAGATAAACCGAAAGGGTAAGCTGGACGAGCAGGTAACAAAGCTGGAGGAACAGTGTAAGATTCTGGAGGAAGCAGCGGGAACCCTCTTAAAGCGAGGCGGTTTGATTGTAACCTGTATCCTGAAGAATATGCTGAAGCTGGTATGTTGGTATGGCATTCCGTTTATCATACTGGCAGGCTCCTATGACTTGAATCTGCCACAGGTATTGGCAATTACTTCTTTATCCATGATGCTGGCAGCCGTCATTCCGGCACCGGCGGGAATCGGTTCCTCGGAATTTGTACTGACTATGCTTTTGGCAGTGATTGTGGGAACGGCAGAGGCAGGATCCGTATCCTTGCTGTATCGTTTTGCAACCTTCGTGCTTCCGTTTTTAATCGGAGCGGTGGTAGTACTTCTTCGTAAAAAAGTACACAAACAGAATAATTAAAGGTAACAGAGAGCTTCTTTTTTAAGGAAGCTCTCTATTTAGTTTTACAAATGGGACAGGATGGAGGTATAATGAAAAAAAGTGTAGGGGGACATATATGCAATACAATATTGAATCTCAAGTGTGCAGCTTTTGCGTACTGCTTATTTTTGCGGTGGTTTTTTTCTCAAAAAGCCGTTTGAAAAATGTTCAGAATCAGATTTATGGTATTTTACTGATACAATCCCTGATAACAATCTTTTTTGATGTGGGAAGTGTCATTGCCGTCAATAATCGTGCCACAGCCGGAAATCTTACCTCTTTTTTCGCGAAGGGATACCTCTGTATGATGATTATATGGATTACCACCATGTCTATCTATGCAATCAGTCTGGTGCCGGTGGAACGGATTTTTGAGCAGACGCCAAAACTGGGGCGGGCATGCGTTGCGGCAGTCTTTGTGGTGGTGATTGCTATCTGTTCTTTCATCATTTTAGAAGATACATGCTATTATTCAAAAGGTGGGAAAACTTATACCTACGGAGCCTCTACGGACATCGTATACTTTTATGCATTTGTTTCCATTTTTTTCTGTTTTTTGTTGGTGATTTTAAATAAGAAGAATATTCCGGTACTGAAAAGAATGTCCACCTATATGTATTTTGGAATGATTTTGACGGTGGGATTGATTCAGCGGTTTCATCCTACGGTTTTGTTGGTAAGCTCCGGCGGAGCATTATCGATTGTTTTTATGTATTTTACCTTGGAAAATCCCGATGTAGCATTGATTGAGGAACTGAATGAGGCACGGTTGGAAGCAGATCGGGCGAATCAGGCAAAAGCAAATTTCCTTACCAATATGTCCCATGAAATCCGTACACCGATTAATGCGGTTATCGGAATGAACGAGATGATTCTCAGAGAGCATCCGGGAAAAGAGATTGAGAATTATGCAAAACAGATTGAGTGGGCAGGACACAATCTGCTGGATATTATCAATGATATTCTGGACTTTTCCAAGATTGAATCCGGTAAGATGGATATTGTGCCTACGAAATATCTGATGTATTCCATGCTGCAGGAAATATATTCTATCGGAAAGGTTTCGGCGGATAAAAAGAAGCTGGAATTTAAGGTGCTGGCAGACTCGGAATTTCCGAGGATTCTCTATGGAGACGAAATCCGTATCAAGCAGATTATTATGAATCTGATGAGTAATGCTATTAAATATACGCAGAGAGGTAAGGTTACCATTTCTTTTGCTTATAAGAGAATACATGAATCGAAAATTGACCTTATTATTAAAGTAATAGATACCGGGCAGGGAATTAAGGAGGAAAGTCAGGTGAACCTCTTTGAATCCTTTGAAAGAGTTGAACAGGAAAAGAACCGTTATATTGAAGGAAGCGGTTTAGGTCTTGCCATTACC
>USPJ01000085.1 GCA_900556645.1 uncultured Lachnospiraceae bacterium | reverse complement strand
GAACCGCCTGGTACGTGTTCCAGATTCCATGGATTTCTGGTGATGCCATAGGCGGAAGTCTCTGTGGTACTTCCCATGGCAAATTCATCCATGTTTGTTTTTCCGATAATCACCGCTCCGGCTGCCTCCAGCTTCTCCACCGCCTGTGCCGTATAGGTTGGCACGAAATTATAGAGAATTTTGGAGCTACAGGTGGTGGTCATTCCTTTGGTGCAGATATTATCTTTGATGGCTACCGGAACTCCCGCCAAAGGTCCTGTCAGTTCACCTGCATCAATTTTCTTCTGAACCTCTTCCGCCTTTTGGAAGGCTTCCTCTCGATATGAGTTTACATAACTATTTATCATCTCTTCTGACTTATCTATCTGTGCAAAGACCGCCTCCAGGGCTTCTTTTACTGTCACTTCTTTTGCTTTTATCTTTTTTCCCAGCTCTACCGCTGTCAAACTTGTAAGACTCATTCTTTCCCTCCTATCCGATGGTCTTCGGTACTTTGAAGCCATCATCCTTTGCTGACGGTGCATTTGCCAGCGTGTCATCATGTCCGTCCCCGTTCTCTACCACATCCTCACGGAATACATTGTGAACCGGAAATACGTGGGACATAGGCTCCACACCGGAGGTATCCAACTCATTTAATTTATCTATATAATCCAGCATTTTTCCCATATCTTCCTTAGCCTGTTCCTTTTCTGCCTCGGACAGCTCCAATTTTGCCAGAATACCTACATATTCAATCGTTTCATCTGAAATGATATTTGCCATCTTTGTCTTCTCCTTTTTTCCAATCTATTTTGATTGTTGCCTATAAGTTTCTCTGAATGTGGATTTTTATTTACGGCTCCAATCTGCTCAAATCTCTTGGAAACAGTGTCGTTTCCCGAACATTGTCCTCACCCAGAAGCTGCATGGTCAATCGCTCCAGACCGATTCCCAGCCCTCCGTGAGGCGGCATTCCGTATTTGAAAGCACTGAGATAATCCTCCATGCCCTCTTCGGTCATACCTCTTGCTGCAATTTTATCCCGCAGCATCTGATAATCATGGATTCTCTGTCCTCCGGTGGTGATTTCCAAACCTCGGAACAATAAATCAAAGCTCAGGGTAAAGGTGGTGTCTTCCGGGTCGTCCATGGCATAAAACGGACGTTTTTTACTTGGATAATGGGTAACAAATACAAAGTCCGCATCATACTCTTCCTTGAAGAGCGTTCCAATCAAATGCTCCTCTTCCGGCTCCAAATCATATGGATTCTTTATCTTACGGTCATATTTTTGGGATACCAGCTCTTTTGCCTCATCAAACCGGACGGTTGGTATTTTATCCACATTCGGAAGAGTCACTCCCAACATTTTCAATTCTTTTCCGTAGTCTCTTTCTAAAAGCTTCATGGTATGCTGTAAAAATCCGGTTTCCATCGCCATGATATCTTCAAAGCTCTCGATATATCCCATCTCAAAATCTAAAGATGTGTATTCATTTAAGTGACGTTTTGTATTGTGCTTCTCTGCACGAAAAACAGGAGCTGTCTCAAACACTCTGTCAAACACACCTACCATCATCTGTTTGTAAAACTGTGGACTTTGTTCCAGAATTGCCGGTCTGTGAAAATATTCAAAACGGAAGAGGTTTGCTCCGCCTTCTGCTCCCTTGGCTCCGATTTTCGGCGTATGAATCTCCGTAAAGCCTTCTTCTGTCAAAAATTCCCGGAAGCCCCGAACCAGACCCTCCTGTATTTTGAACTTTGCCCGTTCTCTCACATTTCGCAGAGACACTGCACGGTTATCCAATTTTGCCTCCAAAGATGTGTTCAGTTTCCACTTGGAGATTGCCAAAGGCATGGTGTCAGCCGGCTGAGATAATACTTTGATTTTTTTCAAACGGATTTCTATACCGTTGGGTGCACGGTCTTCCTTTGCAACGGTTCCTTCCACTTCTACGGCAGATGCCTCTTTTAAATCCTTCAAGTCGAAGTCTGTCACTCCTTCTTCAAAAACGCATTGCAACAATCCTTCCCGTTTTCTCAAAATCACAAATGCCACCTCTCCCATATCCCGTATGGTGTGCACGGCACCGCTGACCTTGACTTCTGTTCCTTCATGGCTGCCATCCAAAAGCTGGCTGATTTCTAAAGTGTCCTGTTTTTTTACTCCTGTTAAAAATTCCATAATGTGTACTCTCCTTTTCTATGAACTTAGGAATAGGTGCGGGACGGGAGATTTGTGTCAGGCAGCGGAATCATCATCCGCTTTCCCTTTCAGAATAAAGTGGGCAAAGGAATTTCCTATTAAATAAAAAATCCCGTCTCGGAACAACTCTGTTCCGGGACGGGAAAACTATTCTGTAATCATTCCCGCGGTACCACCCGCATTGAAGTATGATGTCTGTCATCATCTTCCACTCTTGATATTTAACGCATATCACACGTACTGACCTACTCTGACTTTTGCAAGTTTGTATCTAAAATCCTGCATTTTGTCCTGTTCAACCAGTCTGCTCCAGAGTGTTCCCTTTGTCTCCTCTTTCAAACAGCGCTCTCAGTCGGTGACGCTGTATTCCTGTCGACGTCTGAAGATAAGAGTCTCTTTCATCGCTTTATTTTTGTTGCCTGTAATCATATCACAGTCTTTTTCATTTTGCAAGATTTTTTTTATTGAAAAACATTTTTCATATGATATAATATCGCTAGATATAAATACCAATACAGAATCGAGGATTTTATTTTCATGGACAATTTGATTATTCCAAAAGATTACCAGCCTGATTTGGATTTGCATGACACTCAGGTTGCTATTAAAACCGTAAAAGACTGTTTTCAGAATCTTTTAGCGGAACGTCTGAACCTGACCCGGGTAACCGCACCTTTATTTGTAGATCCTTTATCCGGTCTGAACGATAATTTAAACGGCGTAGAGCGTCCTGTTTCCTTTGACATCAAGGAACAGAACGGCAGGGAAGCTGAAATCGTACACTCTCTGGCAAAATGGAAACGCTATGCATTAGGAGAATACGGTTTTTCCGTAGGTGAAGGTCTTTACACCGATATGAACGCTATCCGCAGAGACGAAGATACCGATAACATTCATTCTATTTTTGTGGACCAGTGGGACTGGGAAAAAATCATTACAAAGGAACAGCGTACGGAGGAAACCTTAAAAGAAACTGTCCGCACCGTATATAAAGTACTTCGCAAAACCGAAAAATATATGTCCATTCAATATGACTATATTCAGGAAATTCTTCCAAAGGAGATTTTTTTCGTCACCACTCAGGAACTGGCTGACATCTTCCCGGATGCAACTCCGAAGGAACGGGAATATTACATAGCAAAAGCCAAAGGTGCTGTCTGCATTATGCAGATTGGTGACAAATTAGAATCCGGCGAACCACACGACGGACGGGCACCGGACTATGACGACTGGTCTTTAAATGCTGACATCGTAGTTTATTATCCGGTACTGGACATTGCTCTGGAATTGTCCTCCATGGGCATCCGAGTGGATAAAGATTCCCTGTTGTCACAGCTTGACAAAGCAGGCTGTCCGGAAAGAGCAAAGCTGCCATTCCAGAAGGCAATTATCGAAGAAAAGCTGCCATATACCATCGGCGGCGGCATCGGTCAGTCCCGTATTTGTATGTTTTTCTTAAGAAAAGCACATATCGGAGAAGTACAATGCTCCATGTGGCCGGAAGAAGTAGTAAAAGAAACAAAGGCACAGGGAATTCCGTTGTTGTAATTTGGAAAATGATCAGATATAAGACAGCCCGAATGATATTACTCATTCGGGCTGATTTTTTTATTTATTGTCCTTATACAAATTTCATTAATACTCCTTATATCCAACTTCCTGCAATTTGGCGTCCTTCTCCACTACCTGATTTTTCATCTCTTCGCTGTAATCTTTTAATTTCTGCAATAAATCTGCATCTGATGTAGCAAGAATTTTTGCTGCAAGAATTCCTGCATTCTGTCCGCCGTTGATTGCAACGGTTGCCACCGGGATTCCGCTGGGCATCTGTACAATGGAATACAGGGAATCCACACCGCCCAGATCAGAAGTCTTCATTGGAATTCCGATGACCGGCATCGGGAAAAGTGCCGCACACATGCCCGGCAGATGTGCTGCTTTTCCGGCTCCTGCAATAATAATCTTCGTTCCTCTTGCCTCGGCACCCTTTGCCCACTCAAAAAAGATATCCGGCTCTCTGTGGGCAGAAATAATCTTCATTTCATAATCAATTCCAAATTTATCCAACATCTCGGCAGCCTTTGCCATTACCGGCATATCTGAATCACTACCCATTACAATTCCTACTGTTGCCATATTTTCATCCTCCTGTTTTCTACTATATCTTTATGTTCCAAATATTTCTATTTTTTGTCTAACGGCTCATTCAATACCTCGCAGCCTTCCACCACAAACCGTCCGTTGCGAATAATATCCTCACTGCTTCCGTCACTGCGGATTACCGTAATTGCTCCCAACTCATCATAAGGAATGGTGATGTCCGTATGGCAGTTGAGGTATGCTTTGCTCTGGTCCTCTTTTCTGACAGCGGAAACCTCGTTTTCCTTTGCCACAATCTCCTTGCCGTCCGGGTTGTGCAGCTTCATATCCTCCATATGAGAATAACAGGTATCTCCCACCGCAAAATGCGGTCCCGTCTTTTCAGCTATGAGAATCGGCAGCTTCGCTGCAATATCATAATCCCTTGCCATGCGATATGCCGTGGTATTGGTACCGATTGCAAACTCTCCCATGGGAAGAGTATCGTGGTGTTTCAGCACATTCTCACGAATGTATTTGCGATTCTCTTCCTCCGTGTCAAAATTCTTACAGGTATATTTGGTAATCATTCCGTCTACAAAATCCAACTCCAAATCCAAGAAATTCAATTCATTCAAATATACCTGAGACACATGGAGTTTTCCGGTGGTTCCCTTCAGTACCGGAGAAGTAAATACCTCTCCCACCGGAATGTTCACATCTGCCACACAGTTTTCAAAAATGGTCTCTTTCTTAGCATCCTTCAACCGATAGAGCTGTACCGTTAAATCCGTCTTATTCCCTCCACAGCCCTGAATATGCACCTTTTCACCGGTATCCAGCACATCAATTATTTTTTGTTGCATATTCTGATAAAGCTTATAATCCAAAGTATTCAGCTTCACCGTTTCCTCAAAAATTTCACAGAACTTCTCTCCGATGGTCGGAAGCGGATATGCAATAATGGTAAAGCTCCGCTCATCCCCGTGAATATATTCGTTGGTAATCTGTCCCGCCTGATTAGCATTGTAAACATTCAACTGCTGCTGTTTTTCATCATAACGGGCATTCGCCTTTTTATTCTTCGGCTCAAATGGCTTCTCTCCAAAAACCTCAATTACCGCCGGACCGGCATGAACATATGCCAGTTCCTTCTGCTTTTCAAAGGAATTCCGCAGCACTTCCAATCTCCGCTCCACAAAAGCCTTATCCAGATAGTAGGCTTTATCGTCCTTATGGTCATATTCATACTGTTTATTTACCGCCGGAGTATAAGCATTCCGCTTGCCGTTTCCTCTGTTAAAAAGCGAAGATACCGGATCTCTGGAAATGGTCGGCTTTAATCCCAGTTTTTCAAAATTCCGAATTGCGGCACGAACCATCCGTTCAAATCCAATAGGATAATGAATCTGTACCGTTTTCTTCTTGGATAAGTCCACACCCATATTCACAAAACCTATTCGATAGCCTTCTGTATAGGTGTCTGCCATAGACTGGATTTTTTCCTCATCCATACTGTTCAAAAACTCTGCAATCTCTAACTCACAGTCCGAGATATATTCGCCGTAATTATAGAGATAACGTGGATTGGATAGATCAGAGTTCATCACAATGTCCGCAAAGAAATCCAACTGCGGGTCAATCATCTCCTTCACATTCCGTTCCACAAAAATCTCGCTGTAATCATGGAAAAACCAGTAAATGGTCTGCTCCACTTCTCTCTTGTCTGGCTGCTCTTCTGCAAAAATACCGTATATTTCCACAAACAGTTCACAAAAAATGGTCAGCTCCTCCAAACGTTTCTCATAGGCATAGCCGATACATCCCCGCAGTTCTGCATAAAGAAAGCTCAGTATGCCTCCAAATTCCTCTCCCAGTTTTTCTACGGCGTATTCCGGGTTTGCATAACTGGTCTCATAATTTTCCTCTAAAATATCCTGATAAAAATAGCGGTTTC
>USPJ01000084.1 GCA_900556645.1 uncultured Lachnospiraceae bacterium | reverse complement strand
ATCAATATAATCCGTCTGGAGCAGACTTAAGCTGGTCTCTAAATCCTTCCAAAAATCATCTGCATTCTGTGCCGTTGTTTTGGTGCTAATGATAATCTTATCCCGGATATAGGAAAAGGCTGCACCTACTTTTTCCTCACTGTCGGTATATCCTCTGGCTGTATCAAAATAATTAATTCCGTGATAAAAGGCTTTCTGTAAAAGATACACTGCATCCTTTTTCTCGATTCTCTGAATCGGCAACGCTCCAAATCCGTTTTTACTTACCTCTATCCCGGTCTTTCCCAATGTTACTGTTTCCATGATGTTCCTCCTTTGTTCTGTATTTACTGACACGCTCTCTGTATCATCTGATATATCTCATTGTAAGATTTTCCCTGTGATTCACAAATCTTTCTGACACTTTCATATTCGGGATAAAAATACCTTTTATCCCCTATGGTACACACTTTTACCTGTGCTTCTCCAAATTCTGTCATTACCGTCTGTACTTCCCGTTGTAAAACACTCCGCTCCATCCTCTGACGGCGGATACCGATGGTGGTGGTTTCCTCAAAAATAATCTTCTCTAAGTCTCTGATTTTTTCTTTGGTGCAAATCACATTCAACTGATATGCCGGGCGGTTCTTCTTCATATAAACCGGCATATAGTGAACATCCCTTGCCCCTTTCTCCAAAAGCCGTTCCATCACATAGCCCAGCATCTCTCCGCTGCAATCGTCAATGTTAGTCTCCAATTTATAGATAACATCCTCTTCTGCTTTTATTTCTTCTTCGATTAGCATTGCCCGCAGAATGCCGGGACTTTCATAAGTTCTCTTTCCTGCCCCTATTCCAATCCTCTGAATCCGAAACTGCTTCGGCAACTGTCCATCGGTTCTGATGGCTGCTACGATGGCTGCTCCGGTGGGTGTCACAAATTCTCCCTGTACTTCTGCAATCCGAAGGGGTATCTCATACTCCGCCACAATAGCGGCAACGGCAGGAACCGGAATCGGAAGGATTCCGTGTTGACAGCGAACCGTTCCCTGTCCTTCTGTCAGACCCGGAACAATCACTTTTGTAATACTCAGATTGTCCAAACATACTGCGGCGGCGGTGATATCCACAATGGAGTCTATGGCTCCCACTTCATGGAAATGTACCTTTTCTTCTGGTACCCCGTGGACCCTGCCCTCTGCCTTTGCCAGAACAGAAAAAATACGTTTTGCCGTTTCCCTCGCATTTTCGCTAAGCTCTGCCTTATCCAAAATTTCATATATTTCTGTCAATCCCCGATGGAAATGCTCCCCATCCGGATGGGTCTGCTTTTCTTTCCCGGAAGTTCCATGGAGATATTCCATGTCATAATCGTGGTTGTCATATTCCGCCTCCAACTGTACCGCAAAATCCCACGCCATAATTCCCGACTTCTCCACCTGGGAAATTTTTGTAGAAAATCCTTGTACCGGAAGACTGTGTAACGCCTGCTCCAACACCTGACGTTCTGCTCCTAATCCCAGCAAAGCAGCCACAAACATATCGCCGCTGATTCCCGATGTACACTCTAGATAAAGTGTCCTGCTCATTCCTTCGCCCCCAGTCTGTTAATCTGTGTTGCCAGATATCCGGCACCATAGCCGTTGTCAATATTTACCACTGCCACGCCGTTAGCACAGGAATTAATCATGGTAAGAAGGGCTGAAAGACCATGCATACTTGCTCCATATCCCACAGAAGTAGGCACCGCAATTACCGGCTTATCCACCATACCTCCCAAAACACTTGCCAAAGCCCCCTCCATGCCTGCCACCGCAATGACACAGTTGGCACTTTGAATCTGCTCTAATTTTGACAGCATCCGGTGAATCCCGCAGACACCGATATCGTAAATCCGTTCCACATAGCTGCCAAAGTATTCCGCGGTCTGTGCGGCCTCTTCCGCCACAGGAATATCCGCTGTGCCTGCACTGCATACCACAATCTTTCCGATATGCTCTTTTCCCTCTTTTTCTATCTTAATAATCCGTGAAAGCTCATCATACTGAACCTGCGGATACTTCTTCGAAATCATTTCATACTGCTCTTTGGAAGCCCTCGTACCAAACACTTCTCCATTTTCCACATAAAGATGTTCAAAAATATTACTCAGATGCTCCCCCGTCTTTCCCTCACAGTAAATAACCTCCGGGAATCCCATCCGAAGCTTCCGGTGGGTATCCAGCTTTGCATACCCCATCTCTTCAAACGGTTCCCGCCGGAAATACTGCTCTGCCTGCTCTACGGACAATTCTCCTTTTTTTACTTTTTCTAAGATTTCCCGTGTTTCCATATCCTGCTCCTATTTCAAAGATTGTCTTTTACATCATCATAACATTTTCAGCCGGAACTGCAAAGTCATTTGCTCAGAAATTTTCCTTTTCTTATACCCCAAAATATATTATAATAAAACAAAAAGGAGTTCGACAGGAGGTGGCTTATGAAAGAAAAATATCAAAGAATATCTCTGGACATAGAAGCACAAAAATATGAGCCGGGAAAAGGTATGGAAGATGGCTACGAACCGTGGACCAGCGTAGTAACCCACGGTTGGATTTCCCCAGATGGTCTTGTAAAATTAGAACAGGAAAACGGACAGTTCCTATGTCCTTTTATTCAAAACCGGAGAGGTGTTGTTTTTATCCGTGAGGGAGACTATATCATCTATGAAGATGACGGAGAACGACATTGCTGCGGCGGTGACAAATTTCATTCCCGCTTCAAAAAAGTTTCATCTTAAACCCAGAAAAGAGAGTATATCAAAACGAAATTTTAGATGTGCATAATTTTTATTATTAGAAATTATGCACATCTATTTTATACTCCTACCTCTGCCTTTTTCGTAATCCGTTTTTTCGCCCAGAAAAAGCACAGTACCTGAACCAGAAAAGTAAGGGTCCATGACACAGGATAAGAAAAATAAATCATTTCTATATTGTGATACTTGGGAATCTGAAATACCGTCGCCAGCCAGAGTATCCGCACACCGCACACTCCCACAATAGATACCAGCATAGGAATCATGGAATATCCGATTCCCCTCAACGCTCCCACCATAACGTCCATCATACCGCAAAGAGCATAGACAGTGCAGATGGAACGGAGCCTCCGCATTCCCGCTTTGACCACTGCACCATTGGTAGTATAAAATCCCAGCAGGGTTTTTCCTCCCAGTACCACCAGATTGCCGAAAACCAGTCCCACTGTCATCACACAGATTTCTCCCAAAAACACAATTCTGTTAATCCGCTTATAGTTTCCCGCTCCCATATTCTGTCCTACAAAGGATATGGTGGCTTGATGGAAAGCATTCATAGTAATATACACAAAGCTCTCGATATTAATTGCCGCAGAGTTTCCCGCAACAATCACAGCACCGAAGGAATTTACCGAGGATTGTATTAAAACATTGGAAAGGGCAAAAATAATTCCTTGAATCCCCGCCGGGATTCCTATTTTCACAATACCTATGATTTTATCCTTGTGGATGTGCAGTTCCCGCAGAACCAGACGGATTCCTCCCTGTTCTCTTCTTAGACATCCCAAAATCAACAATGCCGCAATGATCTGTGAAATCACTGTGGCGGTGGCAACCCCTGCCACATCCCACTGAAATTTTATGACAAATAGCAAATTTAACAACACATTCACAACACCGGTTCCCGTCAGGAAATAAAGAGGTCTTTTGGTATCCCCCACGGCTCTTAATATTGCACTTCCGAAGTTGTAGACCATCATTGCCGGCATTCCCAGGAAATAAATCCGAAGATAGAGGGTTGCCAGTCCTACTACCTCTTTTGGGGTCTGCATCCACACCAGAATCTGTTTTGCTCCAAAGACGCCTACAAAAGTCAGCAACACACCGCTGTAAATACTTACCAGAATTGCGGTATGCACTGTCTCGCTTAATTCTTCTTCTCTTTTTGCACCATAATACCGTGCCACCAATACATTGGCACCTACCGATAATCCTAAAAACAGATTTGTAATCAGACCAATTAAAGAGCCGGTTGAACCAACCGCTGCAAGGGAGTTATCCCCTGCATACCGTCCCACTACAATCACATCTGCTGCGTTGAACAACAACTGTAATATACTGGAACAGATTAACGGTATGGTAAAAACCAGCATCTTTCTTAAAATCGGACCATGACACATATCTATCTCATAGTTCCTGTTATTCTTCATTTAAATTACTTCACCTTAATTCGCTTTACTTGTATTCCGATATTGCATCGGTGTCATTTCAAAATTTTTCTTAAAAGCACGGCTGAAATTCTCCACATTTGGATAGCCAATGGCATGGGCTATGTTCTCCACCGTCATGCTGCCGTTTTTTAAGAGAGTCTTTGCCTTTTTCATACGGATATTCATCAACTGCTCTCCAAAGGTTTTTCCCGACTTATCCTTGATGTATTTGGATACATACGGTGTGGAGAGATGGAACTGCTCTGCCATTCCCTCTAAGGTAACGGTCTGATAATTGGTCTGCATATAATTCATCATACTGACCAGTCTCTCATCCTGTGATGCATTTTCCTTCTGAATCTGTGGAATCTTATTGACTGCCACCGCAAGTGCGTGGATGGAAGCTTTAATGATATCCTCATCCATTCCCGCTCCCCAGTATGCTTTTCCTGCACAGGTGATTCCCACAAAGGCAATGGCTTTGGAGGAAGACCCCTGGGTCAATGCGTGTTCCTCGTAAACAGACAGCTCATAGCTTATGCCAAAATACTGCTTAATGATATTGCTGATGGCATCCAGACGTCCGTTTCCGTTGGCATCCACCACAGATTTTTTATCTCCGCAGGCAATGGTTGCCTCCGCCATAATTCCGTCTACCTGTGTAAAATGTGCCTCCTGAATCTGGAAGTACGGCATATAGTTGATGTAACGGTCTTCAAAAATCTCATATACCCATTGTGGAGAAAGCTCCTTGTGTTCCTCGTCAGACACCTGTTTTACCGCATATCCAACCTCTTCACGCATTTTCTCCGGAATGGAAATTCCAAAGTTCTGTTTCAGAATATAGTTGACACCGCCTTTACCGGACTGGCTGTTGATACGAATAACATCCGCATCATAGGTTCTGCCCACATCCATCGGGTCAATCGGCAGATATGGCACACTCCAGATTGCATGGTCTTTGTCCTTTAAGCAGGACATTCCCTTTGCAATGGCATCCTGATGAGAGCCTGAAAACGCAGTAAATACCAAATCTCCTGCATAAGGCTGACGCGGGTCTACCCTCATACGGGTCAGACGCTCATAGGTATTACGGATTTCTCCCATATTGGAAAAGTCCAGTTTCGGGTCCACCCCATGGGAAAACATATTCATAGCAAGAGTTATAATATCTACATTGCCGGTTCTCTCACCGTTTCCAAAAAGGGTTCCCTCAATACGCTCCGCTCCCGCTAAAATTCCCAGCTCCGCATCGCTGACACCGCAGCCCCGGTCATTATGAGGATGGAGACAGAGAATCACACCGTCACGGTATTTAAGATGTTTATTGATATATTCCACCTGCGTGGCAAAAACATGCGGCATGGCATTTTCCACAGTGGTAGGAATATTGATGATTGCCTTATTTTCCGCATCCGGCTGCCATACATCCAGCACCGCATTGCAGACATCTACCGCATAGTCCACTTCTGTTCCCGGAAAACTCTCCGGACTATACTGGAAGGAAAAGTTACCGTCTGTCTCATCTGCCAGCTCTTTTAACAGTTTAGCACCATCTACGGCAATTTGCAAAATCTCCTCTTTGCTCTTTTTAAACACCTGCTCTCTCTGAGCCACGGAAGTGGAATTATACAGATGAATCACCGCATGAGGAGCACCCTTTACCGCTTCAAAGGTTTTCTTAATGATATGTTCTCTCGCCTGTGTCAGCACCTGTACCGTCACATCATCCGGTATCATATCCCGCTCAATCAAAGTTCTCATAAAATCATATTCTGTTTCGGAGGCAGCCGGAAATCCCACCTCTATCTCCTTAAAACCGATATTTACAAGCATCTGGAAAAACTCCAGTTTTTCTTCTAAGCTCATAGGCTCAATCAATGCCTGATTTCCGTCCCTTAGATCTACGGAACACCAGATTGGTGCCTTATCTACATGATCCTTTTTGACCCAGTCATACTCACAGACCGGCGGCATAAAATATTGTCTTTCATATTTCTGTGCATTCTTCATAATAGAACCTCCTAA
>USPJ01000083.1 GCA_900556645.1 uncultured Lachnospiraceae bacterium | reverse complement strand
CGTGCCGCTATATCCGGCAGAATAAGAACCACAGCTATATGTTCCGCGTAACCTTTTATAAATACCGCATCAATCTCGAAGTATTTCATGTGCTCACCGACGGTATGGGTGGCATCAATTTTCTCAAGGAGCTGACCTATCAGTATCTCCGTCTGGTACATCCTGAGCTTTGTGAGAAGGTGGGAGGCAATGCACTCAGCAGCGACACTTCCCTAAACAGAGAAGACAGCTTTTTGAAAAATTACAAAAAGAGCCATCAGAAAAGCTATAAGACCGAGAAAGCCTACCTTTTAAAAGGAGAAAAATATAAATCACCGGAATTTGGAGTGATTCACGGATATTTGAATATTCCCCAGCTGAAGGCGGTGTGCAAAGCCAAGGGAGCCAGTATCAATGAGTATTTGGTGGCAGTGTTTGTCTGGAGCGTGTATCAGGAATATATGCACGGAATGCCGAATAAAAAGCCTATCCGTGTGGCAGTTCCGGTAAACCTGCGTCCGTTTTTTAACTCTGTTACCACCAAGAATTTTTTTACCATGGTATCCGCAGAGTTTTTGGCAGAAAAAGAAATCTATACCTTTGAGGAAATTTTAGAGACTGTGCAAAAAAGTCTCAGGGAACAGATTAACAAGGAGCATTTAGAAGAGATTTTTTCCTACAATGTTTCCAATGAAAAGATGTTAATTGCCAGAGCGGTTCCGTTGGTGTTCAAAAAAATAGCCATGCGTTCCGTCTATACCTCGGCGGCATTGGCGAATACTACTACCATTACCAATATTGGCAACATTGCTCTGCGAGAGGAGTATGAGCCGTATGTGAAGCAGTTCCATGCGTTTTTGGCAATGTCCAAGGGACAGAATCTGAAGGGTACGATTTGTTCCTACCAAGATACGTTGGTATTTACCTTTAGTTTTGTATTAAAAGACACTTCCGTGCAAAAGGCATTTTTCCGTAAAATTGCCAGCGACGGAGTAGAAGTATCCATAGAAAGTAACGGGGTGTGCTATGAGTAAATGTAGAAACTGTAATATCAATATTTTAGATCCGGTAAAAGTCTGTCCTCTTTGCCACTGCGTACTGGAAGAGGATGAGCAGGAACCGAAACGTGAAAACATGTATCCCAGCGTCTGGATTCGGGAAAAACGATTTGGACTGATTGTAAGAATTTATGCATTTCTTGCTATTTTGGCAGAAGCGGTGCTGCTGTTTATCAATTATAGACATCAGGAACAAATTTGGTGGAGTGCCATTACAGCAGGAGTATTTCTGTATATTTATTTTGTGCTGAAATTTGTGATTCAGAATGATGCAGGATACCGGGCAAAGATTATCGTGTTAACGGTACTTTCCATTGTGCTGATTTATATGATAGACCGTGTCATCGGATATCGGGGATGGTCTTTGAACTATGTATTGCCGGCAGGAGTCATCATGCTGGATGTGGCAATTTTGCTGTTGATGATTGTCAATTCCCGAAACTGGCCAAGCTATCTGCTGTTTCAGATTTTCTGTATTCTGTGCAGCTTGCTGCCAATTGTTTTGTGGAAAAAAGGCATTATTACCAAACCGTTTTTGAGTGAGATAGCCTTTGCGGCTTCCACCTTCCTGTTTATCGGAACCATCATTATCGGAGGCAGTAAGGCACGGGCGGAATTGAAACGAAGATTTCATGTGAAGTAGGTTGAAATTTTAAATTTCAGGAGGTACCATGAACGATTCAGAAATAAGTATTCAGGGAAAAGTGATAAGAGACTTAATCAGCCGCTTTTCCAATGATTTGCTGATTGGGAAAAAAGTTAAGAGCGGGGAGCTCAGAAAGAAAATTGTAGAATTGGAGCCGGAGTGGAAATGTCCTGAACATCTGCAATATCAGATTCTGGAGATGCCGGACTTTACCATGGAACTGTTGGAACCTATAGAGAAGCAATCCGATAGAATCATTCTTCAGCTCCACGGCGGCGGCTATATTGCGGCTATGAAAAATGCATATCGTTCCTTTGCAGGATTGTACTGTGAATTGGGAAAAGGCTGTAGCGTATTGACCATTGATTACCGGGTAGCACCGGAGCATCCCTACCCGGCGGCATTGGAGGATGCAGTCAGTGCCTATCATTGGATATTGGAGCAGGGATACAAAGAAGAACAGATTGTGGTGGCAGGAGATTCTGCAGGAGGAGGTCTGGCGTTGGCACTTTGCCTCTGGTTAAGGAATCACGGGGAAACGCTTCCGTCGGGAATTATTGCCATGTCACCGTGGACGGACTTGACCATCAGTGGAGAGTCTGTGGAAGAGAATTTTGAGAAAGACCCGTTGTTTGGAAAAACAAGGGACAGTTTGTTATACAATAAGGACTATTTGGGGGAAAATGACCCTACAAATGAATATATTTCGCCATTGTTTGGAGATTATGAAGGATTTCCGCCAATGTTGATTCAGACCGGCTCCTATGAGATGCTGTTAAGCGATTCTACCAGAGTGGCTAAAAAGGCAAAGGATGCAGGGGTAAAGGTGCGGATGAGTATTTATGAGGGGATGTTCCATGTGTTCCAGATGGCAATGCTGCTGATGCCTGAGTCCAAACGGGCATGGGCAGAGGTTGGACGTTTTCTGGAAGTGATAGGTCAGGAGGATGAGGATGTCAAAGGGAGAGAATCAGAAGCTGAAGCTTTTATATCTGATGAAGATATTTCAGGAATGTACAGATGAAGACCATCCGATTTCCATGAGTGAGATACTTTCGGCACTGGAAACCTATGGGGTTAGTGCGGAGCGAAAAAGTATCTATAGTGATATAGAAGCATTACGAGTTTTTGGAATGGATATTATCAAGGTGCAGACCAACCGTAACAGCTATTACTATTTAGGCAGCCGTCAGTTTGAGCTTCCTGAATTAAAACTTCTGGTGGATGCGGTACAGGCATCCAAGTTTATTACGGAAAAGAAATCCGGGCAGTTGATTAAGAAGCTGGAAAGTCTGGCAAGCAGCTATGAGGCAGGAAAGCTCCAAAGACAGGTGGTGGTGGCAGACCGGATAAAAACCATGAATGAAAGTATCTATTACAATGTGGATGCTATTCACAATGCCATCAGCGAAAACCAGCAGATTAGTTTTCTTTATTTTCAGTGGAATGTGAAAAAAGAAATGGAGCTGAAACGGGAAGGGGAACGCTATATTATGTCCCCATGGGCATTGACGTGGACGGATGAAAATTACTATCTGATTGCCTTTGATGCCAAGGAACAGATGATTAAGCATTTCCGGGTGGACAAGATGCTGGAGATTCAGCAGACAGGACAGCAGAGATTCGGCAGAGAGCATTTTGAGAAGTTCGACATCAGTGCTTACCAGAAAAAAATGTTTGGAATGTTTGGCGGCAAAGAAGAAAAGGTCAAGATACGTTTTCACAATGATTTGGCAGGTGTGGTGCTGGACCGTTTTGGCAAAGGAATCACATTTAAGCCGGAGGATGAGGAACATTTTATTGTCCATGCGGATGTGGCAGTGAGCCGTCAGTTTTTTGCATGGATTATGGGATTAGGAGCCGGTGCGGAGATATTGGCTCCATGGAGTGTCCGGGAGCAGATGCGGCAGGAGATTTCTAAATTGGCAAAAAAATATCCCTGAAAACGGATAGAACATAAGTTGAAGAAAAAAAGCATAGAATCATACAGAGTTTAACCATGGAGCAACTATGAAAAACGCTGCAAAGTTTTTATTGTGTATGAATTTATTATTGCTTACGATATTTGCCTTTCAGATGCTGACAGTCAAGTTAAAAGAGATGAAGGCAGAAGGGCGAGTTGTGTTTACCCAGAGTAAAAATGTAGAAACGGAGCCGTCCAGAGAGGACGAGGAGACAAAAAAGGTGGCATTGACATTTGATGACGGTCCTGATCCCGATTACACGGAAGAATTGTTGGACGGGTTGAAGGAACGGAATGTAAAGGCAACCTTTTTTTTGTTGGGAAAGCAGGCAGAAGCATATCCCGATATCGTAAAACGCATGCATAAAGAAGGGCATATGATAGGAAATCACTCCTATGACCATGTCAATCTAGCGAACCTTTCTAAAACGGATGCGGCAAAGCAGATCCGGATGACAAGTGAGGCAATCCATAAGATTACCGGAGAATATCCGCAGTATTTAAGGCCGCCGTTTGGAAATGAGCCACCGGAATGCAGTTGTGCGAAGAATATGATGACCGTGCTTTGGGACGTGGACCCGCTCGACTGGTGCTGCGGAAGTTCGTCTACGGTCATAGAAAAGGTGGTAAAAGCAGTGGAAGAAGACGACATCATTTTACTGCACGATGCATCGAGAAGCAGCGTGGAGGCGGCACTTGGGATCATTGATGCCTTAGAAAAACAGGGCTATGAATTTGTTACCGTGGATGAGGTGATTTTTGAATAAAAATCCATAAAAATGAAATTTGTATTGCTTCAACTTGCAAAATGATGTATATTTTATAAGGATAAGGGGATAAAAATGGATTTATTTGACTACATGAGAGAACAAAATATGCAAAACGAATCTCCTTTGGCGAGCCGTTTAAGACCGGTAACGTTGGAAGAGGTCGTGGGACAGCAACATATTATCGGAAAGGATAAGCTGCTTTACCGTGCGATCCGGGCAGACAAGTTGAGTTCGGTTATTTTCTACGGACCACCCGGTACCGGAAAAACCACACTTGCAAAGGTCATTGCGGGAGCAACAAAGGCAGAATTTGTGTCGATCAATGCAACTGCCGCCGGAAAAAAGGATATGGAGGCTGTGGTCGAACAGGCGAAGAACAGTCTTGGCATGTATGGAAGACGGACGATCCTTTTTATAGATGAGATCCATCGCTTTAACAAGGGACAGCAGGATTATCTGCTTCCATTTGTGGAGGACGGTACGATCATTCTGATCGGTGCAACTACTGAAAATCCTTATTTCGAAGTAAATGGAGCTCTCCTTTCCCGCTCCATCATTTTTGAACTGAAACCTCTCAGTAATGAAAATATCCGCACGCTGATCCTCAGAGCCGTAAATGACTGCGATAAAGGCATGGGAAATTATGGCGCCGTAATTGATGACGATGCCCTGGAATTTCTGGCTGATATGGCAGGCGGTGATGCCCGCAGTGCCCTGAATGCGGTAGAACTTGGTATCCTTACTACCCCCAAAAGCGAAGATGGTTCTATTCATCTGACACTGGATGTTGCGTCTGAATGTATTCAGAAACGAGTCATCAAGTACGACAAAAAAGGCGACAATCACTACGATATCATATCCGCCTTTATCAAAAGTATGCGTGGTTCCGATCCTGATGCAGCAGTCTACTATCTTGCCAAGATGCTCTACGCCGGAGAAGATGTCAAATTCATCGCCCGACGTATCATGATCCTCGCCTCAGAGGATATCGGAAATGCAGATCCACAGGCATTGCAGGTCGCCGTTGCTGCCGCACAGGCTGTTGAACGTGTCGGCATGCCGGAATCACAGATCATCCTTTCTCAGGCAGTCACTTATATGGCATGTGCTCCAAAGAGTAATGCCGCTGTCAATGCCATTTTTGCCGCCATGGATTCTGTGAAACACACACAGACAACTGTTCCGGTCCATCTGCAGGATGCTCACTACGGTGGTCATGAAAAACTCGGCAAGGGAATCGGCTACAAATATGCCCACGATTATCCAGATCACTATGTCGAACAGCAATATCTTCCTTCAGAGATTGAAGATTCTCATTTCTATGAACCAGGTGATCTTGGCTACGAAAAAACGATAAAAGAATATCTACAAAAGATAAAAGGGAGAACTGATTAAATCAGTTCTCCCATCAGCATTCCATAAATATCCTGTGATTTCTTAGCCCAGCTGTGGCACATCGCCTGTGCAGCTTCCCTGCTTGGTGCTGCCAGTGTCAGATCCAGCACTGTCGTATCTTTTTCAATGATCTGGCAACGCACTGCATAATTTCCCTGTGGTGTCGTATAATAATCTGCCGGTGTCAGGATGCGTTCCTGCACCTGTCCGCCATGCGTCTGCAGATAATCTTTTACTTCGTTCTTAATCTCACCCGACAGTTCTTTTTCAAAATAAGAAAGTGTCTTTTTTCCCTCTTCCGTAATCTCATAATAGGAACTGTTGGAAATTGTTCGCTTTCTCAGAAGCTCTGTTTCTACCAGTTCAGAAAGTACTTTCTGAAGCTGGAAATAATCTGTGTAATCTCTGTCCAGTATAAATTCTGAAATCT
>USPJ01000082.1 GCA_900556645.1 uncultured Lachnospiraceae bacterium | reverse complement strand
ATATGATTCTTATTTTTTAATTTCAATCTATATTATTCTGTTTCAAATCGGTATGTTGTCACTGCTTCATACTCTTCGTCTTTTCTTAAGATAACTCTTGGCTTTTTCTCTATATTCATAGAATTAGGCAAGAATTGTGGTTCTAATGCAACACCATCTCTGTTCTCATATGGTTTTCCAAATTTACCATCACTTCCTCCTGCCAGAAAGTTTCCTGCATATAACTGCATGCATGGAAGTGTTGTTGTGATCGTTAATTTTCGTCCACTTTCTTTATCATATAAGACTGCCTGATCTTTCTCATCCTTTAACATAAAACAATGATCATAGCCTCCAACAAATTTCAACTGTTCATCATCATCATGAATCCGTTCTCCAATCTCATGAAAACTTTTAAAATCAAATGGTGTATTCTCTACATCCAAAAACTCACCTGTTGGAAGACCATTCTCATCTGCACATGCAATCTGATCTGATTTGATCATCAATTGATGATCATAGATCTTACTGTCTTTTGCTGAAAGATTAAAATAGGAATGATTGGTTGGGTTCAAAATTGTTTTCTTATCCGTTGTAATTGAATAATGAATTTTCAACTCATTTTCCTCGGTCAGCGTATAGGTCACAGTATTTTTCTTATTTCCCGGAAATCCAAGCATTCCATCTGCCATATCCAAGAAAAACACAACACTGTCCGGTCTTGTTTCCACATCCCATATCTGCTTATGATAGCCAAAGTTCTCATCACTATGAAGATTGTTTTTCCCTTCATTTGCTTTTAAGCAATACTTTTTTCCCTCTATGGAAAAAGCTGCATCTGCAATACGATTTCCGTTTGGCCCTACTGTGGCTCCCAAAAAGCTGCTGTTTTCAAAATAATACTCTGCTTTATCATAGCCAAGCACTATATCATCCATTTTACCGCTTTTATCCGGTACCCAAAGCTGTACCAGATTCGCACCATAGTTCATAACAACGGCCTTCATTCCGTTTTTGTTCGTCAATGTATACAGGAAAATTTTCTTTCCCTCTTTTGTTGTTCCAAATAATTTTTTCTCACCTAGCATTTTTGAATTAATCTTATTTATATCTCGCCGTAACTTCTTTTTTGAAAAGTTTGTTTACTTCATCCGAACTTGGATCAACCATAACATTTTTGCTATCCACAGTATCTAAACTCATGGAAGCTCTGGTACAAAATACAGAACCACCTGTTAAACCTAAACAATTATAAGTCGTATCATATACCTGTTTATCCGCACCTTCAACATTTGCGAAAGTGATGGCATCATAAAAGACATTTGGAACCGTACCGCCAACTGTGTAACTCAGGGTTGGGTACACCATTTTTTCCTCCTGAACATTATTTCCACTGGCATCTGTTTTTATCACAAAGGAAAACGGCAAGTCATAAAATGGACCTGCACAGAAAAATCTTTTCATCGCATTCCCTCTTTTCTTATGTTTGATTCTTGATAAAATAATTTTACTATAAAACAGGTATCCCATCAAGAAAATGTTCTTATGAAACACATAAAAAATGATGGAATACTCCTAGTTTTGCCACCGATAACAAGGACGGGTCAATTCTCTTGTAATCATGATTCCTGTCACTACTGCTGCCATAAAATCTGCCACCGGACCTGCATACATGATACCGTCAATTCCCATGAAATATGGAAACACTAACAGCAACGGCAGCAAAAAGATAATCTGTCTTGTCAAAGACAGGAATACGCCGCCTTTTGGCTTTCCGATAGCTGTAAAAAAGTTAGAGGAAATCGGCTGTAAAAAATTCAAAAATGTAAAGAATAAGTACACATGAAAATACCGTATGGCAAACTGATAATATTCTTTGGAACCGTCACCAAAAATAGATATAATCTGCCGCGGTGCAAACTGGAACAGTAAAAATGCAATCAATGCCAAGCCAAAACCATAGGTAATTGCCCGCAGATATGCCTCTTTCACACGTCCGTATTTTTTTGCTCCATAGTTGAAGCTTACAATAGGCTGAAGTCCTTGGGAAATTCCGATAATAAAGGACATAAACACCTGATTTACTTTTGTGATGATTCCCGCACAGGCAATGGGAATGGCTTCCCCATAGACAGACAGGGAACCATAGTACTTCAACGATTTATTCATTACAATCTGCACAATCATCATTGCAAACTGATTGCTGCAAGGGGCTGTTCCCAAGGACATGATTCTTCCCACATTTTTTGCCTTAGGCAAAAGATGTTCTCTTTTGAGCGTTACAGTCTGGCAATGACTAAGATACCAGATTACAAGTATTCCCGAGATGACCTGTCCAATAACTGTGGCTGCTGCAGCTCCCTTCATTCCCCAATCTAACTTAAATACAAAAAGAGCATCCAGACCGGTGTTGATAACAGCTCCTACCAGATTGCAAACCATGGCAACCTTTGGTCTGCCGTCTGCACGAATCAAATGACCGCCTCCGGTGGTGAGAATCAACAGTGGAAATCCCAATGCAATTATTCTGGTATACTCCTTGGCATATCCCAAAACATCCTCCGGAGAACCAAAAAACCGCAACATAGGTTCCAGAAAAAGTTCTGTTACCACGCCTAACACCATGCCGCAAATGACCAGCATGGCTGCCGCATTTCCCAGATAAAATACTGCCTTTTCCTTCTCTCCTCTTCCCGATGCAATGTTAAATGCCGAAGCCCCTCCAATTCCAAAAAGCAGGGCGATTGCCACACAGGAGATAGACAGGGGAAAAGAAATATTGGTTGCTGCATTTCCCAGTTCTCCCACACTTCTTCCTATAAAAAACTGATCCACGATGTTGTATAAGGAACTGACCAGCATGGCAACAATGCTGGGAATCGCAAACTGCCGAAGTAATTTATGGGTACTCTCCTCCCCCAAAGGGTTCTTTCTTATCTCTTCACTCATCATTCTCTCACTCTCTTTTCAAATTTTTGACAGATTGCCCCAAGAGACGAATCATTTCTCTTTGTTCTTCCTCCGTCATATTTTTCATTAGAATTTCATTCCATTTTTGTTTCGCTTCCTCTATCACCTGCCGCACCCCATGGCCTTTCTCTGTGAGGTAGATTCGGTTACAACGTCGGTCCTGTTCATCCTTCTGTTTTTCCACGAAACCCTTGTCTATCAAGGATTGTAATGCTCTTGCAATAGCGGATTTGTCCATCTCCAGCTCTGCCACAATCTCCTCCTGAGTCACTCCCTCTCTGGCGTACAACCGCAAAAGAATGGGATATTCCGCTGAAGTAATATGATATTCCTTTAAAGACTGGGTCCAATAAACCTGTGCTTTCCGATACAGGATGGAAAGCAATCTTCCCGGATTGTTCTGCATATCATTTTCCTCATTTCCATTATTTTCTTTTATTACAATTATACGTTATACCCTAAATTAGTTGCATTGTCAACTATTTACAGAACAAAGTGGACCAGCCCACATTTTCACAAATAAATAATTAGAACCGCAGCTATATTACAATATAGTTACGGTCCTTCTTTCTTACCTTATTCTATTCATCAGGCAACCCAAAGTTTATCACTCTGTTTCGTTTCCTGACAGATTTTCAAAAAATAGTTGTGTACTTCCGTATTATTTGTTACCTCTGGATGAAAAGAAATTCCAATCTGGTTTTGGTAACGGACTCCTACAATCCGTCCTTCTACTTTTGCCAGAACTTCCACATCCTCTCTAGCTTCTTCTATGTATGGTGCCCGGATAAAAGTCATGGGGATTTTTCCGATTCCCTTCACTTCTTCCTCTGCCAAAAAACTACCTAACTGCCTTCCGTAGGCATTTCTCTTTACCGTTACCGGCAGGGTTCCAAAATAAACCTGCTTATCATTGGACAGTTTTTCTGCCAGAAGAATCAATCCCGCACAGGTCCCCAGCACCGGACAGCCTTCCTGTATTTTCTGTTTCAGAGCCTCAAACAAATCCAGTTCTCTGAGCAGTTTTCCCATAACGGTGCTTTCTCCTCCCGGAAGTACCAGTCCGTCAAAATCCTGTTCCAAATCTTTTTTCTGCCGTATTTCAAAGCAATCGGCTCCCAGAGAGGTCAGCATCTTTTCATGCTCCGCAAAGGCTCCCTGCACCGCAAGAATTCCTATTCTCATCTGTTATTTGCCCCTTTCCGCCATCAGCAGCTCAATCTCCTGCTCATTGATTCCCACCATGGCTTCTCCCAAATCCTCAGACAATTCTGCCAGCAGCTTTGCATCCTGATAGTTAGTTACCGCTTTCACGATTGCCTCTGCCCGTTTCTTCGGATTTCCTGACTTAAAGATTCCAGAACCTACGAACACGCCTTCTGCACCCAACTGCATCATCAATGCCGCATCTGCCGGAGTAGCCACACCGCCTGCCGCAAAGTTTACCACCGGTAATCTCTTATTGTCATGGACGTACTGCACCAGTTCATAAGGCACCTGCAGCTCCTTGGCTGCCTGAAACAGTTCATCTTCCCGCATGGAGCCAATCCGTGCAATTTCCTGATTCATCTTCCGCATATGGCGTACCGCCTGAACCACATCTCCGGTTCCCGGTTCTCCTTTGGTACGAATCATGGAAGCTCCCTCGTTGATTCTTCGCAATGCCTCTCCTAAATCCTTCGCTCCGCAGACAAAAGGTACCCGAAACTTGGTCTTATCAATATGAAATACATCATCTGCCGGGGAAAGCACTTCACTCTCGTCAATATAATCAATCTCAATGGCCTCCAATATCTGTGCCTCTGCAAAATGTCCGATTCTGCATTTTGCCATAACCGGAATGGTTACTGCCTCCTGAATGCCCTTAATCATCTTCGGGTCACTCATTCTGGACACTCCCCCTGCGGCACGAATGTCCGCCGGAATCCGCTCCAGAGCCATAACTGCACAGGCTCCTGCCTCCTGAGCAATTCTCGCCTGCTCCGGTGTGGTGACATCCATGATGACACCGCCTTTTAACATTTGTGCCAGTTCTTTGTTTAATTCATATCTGTTTTCGTTCATGATAGCCTTTCATCTCCTACTTTTTTAATATGTTTTAAGTGTACAGCTATTATAACGCACATCTGTCTTTTTAAAAGTTCCAGTTTTTCATTTTTTGACCATACCAGTTTATGAGACTGCTTTGAATGCTTCCTCTAAATCTTCAATGATATCATCAATATTTTCTGTACCGATGGACAGACGGATGGTATTCGGCTTGATACCCTGATCTAACAGCTCCTCTTCATTTAACTGAGAATGGGTGGTGGATGCCGGATGGATGACTAAGGATTTTACATCTGCCACATTTGCAAGCAGGGAGAATAACTCCAGATTGTCAATAAACTCTTTTGCCTTCTCGGCATCTCCCTTAATTTCAAAGGTAAAGATAGAACCGCCGCCCTTCGGGAAGTATTTTTTGTACAGTTCCTGCTGCTCTTTATCGGTAGATACCGCCGGATGATTTACCTTTTCTACCTGCGGATGATTCTCCAGATATTCTACGACCTTTAAGGCATTCTCCACGTGACGCTCCACTCTTAAAGACAGAGTCTCCAATCCCTGTAAGAAAATAAATGCATGGAATGGGGAAAGGGTTGCTCCGGTGTCACGCAGCAGAATTGCACGGATTTTTGTCACAAAGGCTGCGGCTCCTACCGCTTTGGTAAAGCTGATTCCGTGATAGCTCGGATTCGGCTCTGTCAATGACGGAAATTTTCCGCTTGCCTCCCAGTCAAATTTTCCGCTGTCTACGATAACGCCGCCGATGGTAGTTCCGTGACCGCCGATAAACTTGGTTGCAGAGTGAACTACGATATCTGCACCGTATTCAATCGGGCGTACCAGATACGGGGTTGCAAAAGTGTTGTCAACCACTAAAGGAATCTTATGTGCATGGGCAATATTTGCTAATTTCTCAATATCTACTACATCAGAATTGGGATTGCCCAATGTTTCAATGTGGATTGCCTTTGTATTCTCTTTGATGGCTGCTTCTACTTCTTCATAATTAAATGGGTCTACAAAAGTAGCTGTAATTCCGTATTCCGGTAATGTATGTGCCAACAGGTTATAGGTTCCGCCATAGATATTCTTTGCTGCTACGATGTGATCTCCGGCATGTGCCAGATTCTGAAGTGTATAGGAGATGGCTGCTGCTCCCGAAGCCACTGCCAAGGCTGCTACACCACCTTCCAAAGCTGCGATTCTCTGTTCAAACACATCCTCCGTCGGATTGGTCAGTCTTCCGTAGATATTTCCTGCATCACGCAGTCCAAATCTGTCTGCTGCATGCTCGCAGTTGTCAAACACGT
>USPJ01000081.1 GCA_900556645.1 uncultured Lachnospiraceae bacterium | reverse complement strand
TTCCGCAAGCCGGTACTGTACGCAGTGGGCGCGTCGGACGCCACCTTTGCCTACGCCGCCGATTATCTGAAGTATGTGGCCATCGGCTCTCCCTTTATTGTGTCCTCCGTGATGCTGGGCAACCTGGTGCGGGGCGAGGGCGCCGCGAGGGTATCTATGATCGGCAGCATTATCGGTCAGGTGGTCAATATTGTGCTGGACCCGCTGTTTATTTTCGGAACCGGCTTTTTCCCAAGGATGGGGGTAAAGGGAGCGGCAGTTGCCACCGGATTGGGATGGGTGGTAACCTTCAGCGTCTATATTGTGGCGTATTTTGTAAAGGATATTCCCTTGAAAATCTGTGTAAAGGATATGAGACCCACAAAAGCAATCTGCGGGAAGATGTACCAGATTGGGATTCCGGCAACATTAAACATGGCACTTCCTTCCTTTTTGGTATCGGCCTTAAACGGAATCCTTTCTGTCTATGCCCAGATGTATGTGGTGGTTTTGGGAATCTACTATAAATTACAGACATTTATCTATCTTCCGGCAAACGGAATCATACAGGGAATGAGACCTTTGATTAGCTACAATTACGGTGCAGGAGAGGGAAAACGTGTAAGAAAGATTTTCCGTATCAGTTTGGAGTTGATTGCGGGAATCATGTGTGTGGGAATGCTGGTATGCCTGATTCTGCCTGAGGGGCTGATGGGATTGTTTACCAAAAATCCACAGACCTTGGAAGAAGGTGTGAAGGCGTTGCGGATTATCAGCCTTGGATTTGTCATCTCTTCCGTGTCGGTAGTCTGTGCAGGAACTTTGGAGGCGTTGGGAAGAGGAATGTCCTCGCTGATGATTTCCTTGATGCGGTATGTGGTCATTATTCTTCCGGCGGCTTATGCGGGAAGCAGAATTTGGGGTGCTTCCGGTGTGTGGATAGCATTTGTTATTGCGGAAACCCTGGCGGCAGGAGTGGCAATTCTTATTTGGAAACATCAGAAAGTGTCGAAAAACCATTGACAACAGGTGGACAAATGTTATACATTATTAATGTACGAAAACGAGAAAGCTGGAGAAACCGGCGATGCACAGGGGCATAGGAGGTCTATGCCTTTTGCTGATTCTTATGGAGGGAAAAAAATGAAGAAGTTTATGGCAACGCTTTTAATCGCAGCTATGTCACTTTCCTTAGTAGCATGTGGCGGAAGCGATAAAAAAGCAGACAAGGAAGAAGCCGTAGATAAGTCTAACATCAAAGTTGGAGTTATTTACATCGGGGATGAGAATGAAGGATATACAGAGGCACATATGAAGGGCATCGATGAGATGCAGAAAGAATTAGGTTTATCCGATGACCAGATTATCGAGAAAACTTTGATTCCTGAGAGCGAAGAGTGCTACGATGCAGCTGTTGATTTAGCGGATCAGGGATGTGACATCATCTTTGCAACCAGCTTTGGTCATGAGTCTTATCTGATTCAGGCAGCAGAAGAATATCCTGACATCCAGTTCTGTCATGCGACAGGTTTTCAGGCAGCTTCCAGCGGACTTGACAATATGCACAACTATTTCACATCTATCTACGAATCCCGTTATGTATCCGGTGTTGTAGCAGGTATGAAATTAAATGAGATGATTGCAAACGGAACCATTACAGAAGATCAGGCAAAAATCGGATATGTAGGAGCTTATCCTTACGCAGAGGTTAAATCCGGTTATACTTCTTTCTTCTTAGGAGCAAGAAGCGTATGTCCATCTGCAACCATGAAGGTTATTTACACAAATAGCTGGGCAAGTATTGATTTAGAGAAAGAGGCAGCTGAGTCTTTAATCGCAGATGATTGCGTATTGATTTCACAGCATGCAGATACAACCGGTGCTTCCACAGCATGTGAGAAGGCAGGAGTTCCAATCGTAGGATATAACGTATCCATGATTGCGACTGCACCGACACAGGCTTTGACATCCGCAGCAAATAACTGGGGACCATATTATACCTACGCAGTAAAATGTGTACTGGATGGCAAGAAGATTGATACAGACTGGTGCAAGGGTTACAGCGACGGTTCTGTTTCCATTACAGAGTTAAATGATGCAGCAGTAGCAGAGGGAACCGCAGAGAAGGTAGCAGAAGTAGAGAAAGCAATCAAAGACGGTACATTACATGTATTTGATACTTCTACCTTTACAGTAGACGGTAAAAATTTAGATTCATGGAAAGATGATTATGATAATGAGTACATCAAAGACGGTTATTTCCACGAGTCAGAATTACAGTCTGCACCTGCATTTGCAATCGATATTGATGGTATTGATAGTGTAGAAAAATAATAGAGCAATCTATTTGAAGTAATGTATCAAGGGGGTTGTTGCGAAATTGTAATTTTGCAGCAACCCCTTTCTAAGTGCATAGGAAATAAAGGAGGTTTGGTTGTGGGAGAAGTAAACGCAATCGAATTAAAGGGTATTACCAAAAGATTTGGAAATGTAATTGCAAACAATAACGTAGATTTGTCCGTAAAAAAGGGTGAGATACTTTCTGTTTTAGGTGAAAACGGAAGTGGAAAGACTACATTGATGAATATGATTTCGGGAATTTATTTCCCGGATGAAGGACAGATTTTCGTAAACGGCGAGGAAGTGACAATCTGTTCTCCTAAGGACTCTTTTGAGCTGGGAATCGGTATGATTCATCAGCATTTCAAGCTGGTGGAGGTTCTCACCGCCGCAGAAAATATTATTCTAGGACTGCCGGGAAAGTCCACACTGAATATGAAAAAAGTCGTGGAGGATATAGAAAAGGTAACGGAGACCTACGGCTTTGAACTGGATCCTAATCAGAAGATTTATGATATGTCCGTATCCCAGAAGCAGACGGTGGAAATCGTAAAAATGCTTTATCGGGGAGCAGATATCCTGATTTTGGACGAGCCGACAGCAGTATTGACTCCTCAGGAGACAGAAAAGCTGTTTACCGTTCTTCGGAATATGAAAAAAGCAGGAAAGTCCATCATTATTATTACCCATAAGCTTCACGAGGTATTGTCCTTATCAGACCGGGTATCGGTACTGAGAAAAGGAGAATATGTGGGAACGGTGGAGACAAAGGATGCCACCGCAGAGTCACTGACAGAAATGATGGTGGGAGAAAAAATTGATTTGAACATTCAGCGTCCGGACCCGGTAAATCCTACGAAACGTCTGATGGTCAAAGATTTGAATTGTATCAGCAAAGAAGGAGTTAAGACTCTTTCCAATGTGTCCTTGGAGGCCTATGGCGGAGAGATTCTGGGAATTGCGGGAATCGCAGGAAGCGGTCAGAAGGAACTGTTGGAATCCATTGCGGGATTGCAGCCGACAGAGTCTGGCTCTATCCTTTATCTGACCAAAGACGGAGAGGAAAAAGAACTCCTGTCCATGAAACCGGCGGAGATTAAAAATCTGGGAATTGCCCTTTCCTTTGTACCGGAAGACCGTTTGGGTATGGGATTGGTAGGTTCCATGGGTATGACCGGAAATATGATGCTGAGAGGCTACAATGAGGGAAGAGGAATCTTTACCAACCGTAAGGAGCCTAAGGAACTGGCAGAAAGAATTATCGATCAGCTTCAGGTATCTACTCCAAGTGTCAGTACTCCGGTAAGCCGTCTTTCCGGTGGTAATGTGCAGAAGGTGTTGGTGGGTAGAGAGATTTCTGCAGAGCCGACGGTACTGATGGTGGCATATCCGGTTCGTGGATTGGACATCAACTCATCCCTAACCATTTATGATTTGCTCAATGAGCAGAAGAAAAACGGAGTGGCAGTACTTTGTGTAGGTGAGGATTTGGATGTGCTGTTAGAACTCTGTGACCGTATTATGGTGCTGTGCGGCGGAAAAGTATCCGGTATTGTGGATGCCAGAACCACCAGTAAAGAGGAAATCGGTTTATTGATGACAAAGGAAGAGGAGGAACATGCATAATGGCAAGCGAAAAGAATGTTTCAAATAAAGAGCCGCTGGTTCATATATCCAAGAGGGATACAATTTCCTTTGGAAAAGCATGGGGAATCCGTCTTTTGGCGGTGGTCTTTTCTCTGATTGTATGTGCGTTGGTTATTTTTGCTCTTACGAAGCTGAATCCTATGGAAGTATATCACTCTATTGTGGATGGTGCTGTAGGAACAGAGCGAAGATTGTGGGTAACCATTCGAGATACCATGGTATTGCTTTGTATTGCAATCGGATTGACACCGGCATTTAAAATGCGATTCTGGAATATCGGTGCAGAAGGACAGATTTTGGTAGGCGGTGCCGCATCGGCAGCAGTTATGATTTATTGCGGAGAATCATTGGCTCCCGGCTTATTGCTGTTGGTCATGTTTTTGGCAGGAATGGCAGCGGGATTAATCTGGGGATTGATTCCGGCAATTTTCAAAGCCTTTTTAAATACCAATGAAACCTTATTTACCTTGATGATGAACTATGTAGCTATGCAGATTGTAACCTTCTGTATTGTATTTTGGGAGAATCCGAAGGGTTCCAATACGGTGGGAATCATCAATGCGAGATCCAAAGCAGGATGGCTTCCGGCTCTGGGAGATTTGACCTATGGATGGAATGTGATTATTGTTCTGACCATTACCGTATTAATGTATGTCTATTTGAAATACAGCAAACAGGGATATGAGATTGCGGTGGTAGGAGAAAGCGAAAATACAGCACTTTATGCCGGAATCAGCGTGAAAAAGGTAATTATGAGAACCATGGCAATTTCCGGTGCCATCTGTGGTATTGCCGGATTCGTAATTGTAAGCGGAGCCAGCCATACCATTTCTACCAGTACGGCAGGCGGAAGAGGATTTACGGCGATTATTGTGGCGTGGATGTCCAAGTTCAATGCCTTTGCCATGATATTGGTATCCTTCCTGCTGGTATTTATGGAAAAAGGTTCCGTTCAGATTGCCTCCCAGTTCAACTTGAACGAAAACGCTTCGGAGGTTATCACGGGAATTATCCTGTTTTTCCTGATTGGATGCGAATTCTTTATCAACTACCGTGTGGAATTTCGGAAAAAACAGAAGGAGGCGAAATAAATGACAATACTGATTACATTTATTCAAAAGGCAATCGGACAGGCAGTAGGGATGCTGTTTGGTGCCACCGGTGAAATCATTACGGAAAAATCCGGTAACCTGAATCTGGGTATTCCGGGTATGATGTACATGGGCGGAATTGCCGGATTAATGGGAGCCTTCTTTTATGAAAAAAATGCAGCAAATCCCAACGGAGCAGTGGGATTACTGATTTCCTTCCTCTGTGCTGTGCTATGTGCGGCATTTGGCGGACTTATTTACAGTGTGTTGACCATTACCCTGCGGGCAAACCAAAATGTGGCAGGTCTGGCTTTAACCACCTTTGGTGTTGGTTTCGGTAACTTTTTTGGCGGTTCTATTTCAAAACTGGCAGGAGGTGTGGGACAGATTTCTGTTGCAACTACCGCAGAGGCATATCGAACAACCATACCGGTGCTTTCAGAGATACCGGTTATCGGAAAGATTTTGTTCTCCTATGGATTTTTGACCTATCTGTCTGTTATCCTGGCAATACTGGCATCCTGGTTTTTAAGCAGAACCAGACAGGGATTAAATTTACGTGCAGTAGGGGAAAGCCCTGCAACGGCAGATGCGGCGGGAATTAACGTTACAAAATATAAATATCTTGCTACCTGTATCGGTGGAGGAATTGCCGGTTTAGGCGGTCTCTACTTCGTTATGGAATATCTGGGCGGCACATGGACCAACAATGGATTCGGAGACCGGGGATGGCTGGCGATTGCACTGGTAATTTTTGCTCTCTGGAAACCAATCAATGCCATCTGGGGTTCATTCCTGTTCGGAGCACTTTATATTTTGTATTTGTATATTCCGGGACTGACCAGAAGTAGTCAGGAAGTATTTAAAATGCTTCCGTATCTGGTAACAATTCTGGTACTGATTATTACCAGTTTCCGTAAAAAGCGTGAGAACCAGCCGCCGGCAAGTTTGGGAGAATCTTACTTTAGAGAAGAACGCTAAATTTTCGAAAATTTTCTGTGGAAAATGCATTGACGTTATTGGTAAAAAATAGTACTATTGATACAGAGACAGTCTACAAGCCCATAACAAATTGTAGTAGGAGGAGAAGGAAACTATATGAAAAGAATTTGGAAATGGGTTGTATGTATGACGCTGCTTGCAGCTATGGCAGTAACAGTTGTAATGCCGGGGGAAGTTGTAAAGGCAGCAGAAACAGAAGATAATGGACTGACAGAGTACACCACATCATGCGATATGGCACAGTACATTTATCAGGGATACTATCATTGTGCTACTGGAGTGAATCCAAAT
>USPJ01000080.1 GCA_900556645.1 uncultured Lachnospiraceae bacterium | reverse complement strand
AAAAGGTATTAAATCTGAAAGTCATAGAGCTTCCAATCGATCCGCAGTTGATGGGAGCCTTGGGTGCGGCAGAGTTTGCCCGTCAAAAGGGAATGGCACGTTAGAAAGGAGAGCATATGGCAACATTGTTAAAAATATTATTGATTATAGCGATTGTGCTGGTTTGTCTGTTTATTCTTTCTTTTGTAGTTTATTTCTTTAATCTGGATATGAAACTGACCTCTGCGTTGGAACCATTATTAGAAAAGCATTATGACAAGATTAAGAGAAACAGAAAGATATAGCTATGAAGTTGTATGATGAAACCATTAAAGAATGGCTGAAGATATTGGACTCCCTGCAAGGTAGAGAATTGGATGTTAAAAAGGGAGAGGACTGGAAGGATATCGGAAATGCCAACATGATTTTACGGAGCGATATGGCGTATGAACTGGGCGGAAATCATCTTCCGGCTTTGAGTGGAATGACCCTTACAGCCGATACAGCCCTTGTTCCTAGAGATGAAGTGCTGCTTTATGGAAAGGATTTGGGAGAAATTCATGAGGATACCCCCTATGCAAGACTGGCAGTTCTTCGTGTAAAAGAAGACAGTATGGGTGAGGGAAATGCCTTGTATCAAGCCATTCGTAAGATAGAATACACCAAATACCATTTGAATCCCGAGGGGTTTATGATGCGTATTTCGGCGGCAAGCCAGCGGGAAATGGTGCGGATTGGGAAAACAGCATTGGAAAAAGGTCTGGGATTTGAACAGGTTGGAAAGCTTTTTTTGCAGTCCTATCACAAAAATCCACAGGTGAAGGCTGTAAAATTAGTATTTATCACCCTTTCGGATTTTCCCTATGAGAAACTGGAAGTACAGATAAAAAAAGCAGAAGAAATTACCAAGGCAATTGATCATATCTTAAAAAATCTATCTATGGAATGTAACGTCTGCAGCTTGAAAGAAATATGTGACGAAGTAGAGGGTATGAAAGAATTGCATTTTGGAACCACACAACAATAAAAGAGAGGAAGGAATCAGACTATGCCTGAAATGAGTAAAGCAGTCATCCCACCACATATGGGAGACAAAAATCCAAGTGAGAAAATTTTAAAGCTGGGAAAAAAGATTACCGATGTTATGGCACACAAGATGAAAGGAGTTACGGTAGACGATGCAGAGTACTGGGGACTGGCAGAAATCGTAACGGAGGAAATGGCAGACATTGCACTGACCATGGAATTGCGTCATCACTATAAAATAGAAGAACTCTGGAAGATGAATCACGTGACAGAAGAAGGAAAAGAGCATTTCCAGAAGGTCTTAGATGAGATGGCTTACATCGGATTGATTGAGTATGATTATGGTAATAACTATGATCATAACGGAGCAATTCCAGGACCGACAGACCGAAGATACTGTCTGCCGATGTTTGTGCCGGGTTCCGCAGAATTATTCAATATGGAAGAGGGACCGGAAGGAAATAAACGTCTGAGAGAGCATCCGGCGTTGGCAAGCTTCTTTGAGCGTATGACCTTTGTTCCGTTGGATGGACTTACCCATATGGTGCCACCGGGAGGTGCGGGAATTGGTATGCATGTCATTCCAGTGGAAAAAGCCATCAAAATGGAACCGGGAACCATGGATTTAGAACAGATTTCCTATTGGTTAAAAAAATACGAAGGACATATCGGTGTGGGACAGTGTTCCTGTCGTGCCAGCAGAAAAGCTCTTAACGAAGGCTGTGCAGATGATGAGATGAACTGGTGCGTTGGCGTAGGTGATTTTGCAGATTATTGCCGTGAGACCGGAAAGGGTCATGATATTACCTATGAAGAGGCAATGGAGATTTTCAAAAAAGCAGAGGACAATGGATTTGTTCACCAGATTACAAACATCGATGGTGAGAACAAAATTTTTGGTATCTGTAACTGTAATGTCAATATCTGTAATGCCCTTAGAACATCACAGTTGTTCAACACCCCGAATATGAGCCGCAGTGCTTACACAGCAAAAGTAGAAAAAGACAAATGTGTTGCCTGTGGTAAATGTGTAGAATACTGTCCGGCAGGAGCAGTAAAACTGGGACAGAAGCTCTGCAAAAAGGACGGTACAGAGGTAGAATATCCAAAACATGTGCTTCCGGATAAGGTAAACTGGGGACCGGATAAATATGATGAGGATTATAGAGATAACAACCGTATCAACTGTTATGAAACAGGTACTGCACCGTGTAAAGCAGCCTGTCCTGCCCACATTGCGGTACAGGGATATATCCAGAAAGCAAAAGAGGGCAAATATCGGGAAGCATTAGCACTAATCAAAAAAGATAATCCATTCCCTGCAATCTGTGGACGTGTATGTAACAGAAGATGTGAAATGGCTTGTACTCGTGGAACCATAGATCAGGCAGTAGCCATCGATGACATCAAAAAGTTCATTGCAGAGCAGGATTTAAGAGAGGAAACCAGATACATACCGGAGGTTGTGATAGCTTCCAGCCGTCTAACGCAATGGGAGCAGAAAATAGCAATTATTGGAGCTGGTCCGGCAGGTCTTTCCTGTGCATACTATCTGGCAACCAAAGGATATAAACCAACCGTATTTGAAAAACAAAGCCGACCGGGAGGAATGATGACCTATGGTATTCCATCCTATAAATTGGAAAAAGATGTTATTGAGGCGGAAATCGATGTGCTTCGTGAATTGGGCGTAGAAATCCGTTGCGGTGTGGAAGTGGGAAAAGATATAACCTTAGAGGAACTTCGCAGTCAGGGATATCAAGCCTTTTATGTGGCAATCGGATGTCAGGGGGGCAAGATTCCGCCGATTCCGGGCAATGATGCAGAGGGCATTGATATTGCAGTAAGCTTCCTTCATAGAGCAACGGAAAATCAGGAGCAGAAGATGGAAGGAAGAATCGTGGTTGTTGGTGGAGGTAACGTGGCTATCGACTGTGCAAGAACCGCACACCGCTTTGGCTCCAAGGAAGTGTCCATGTACTGTCTGGAATCCAGAGATACTATGCCAGCATCTTTAGATGAGATTAAAGAGACCTTAGAAGAGGATATTGCTATCAATAATAGCTGGGGACCAAAGGAAATTCTAAAAGATGAATTTGGAAAAGTAAAAGCAATCGTCTTCAAAAAATGTACTTCTGTTAAAGACGAAACCGGAAAATTCAATCCACAGTATGATGAGAATAATACGGTTACCGTAGAATGTGAGAATATTATTTTTGCTATCGGACAGGGAATCGAATGGGGAAATCTGTTAGAAGGCTCCAAGGTAGAATTCTGGCATGGCAATTATCCGGTGGCAGATGCGTTGACCTATCAGACCGCAGAGCCGGATATCTTTGTAGGAGGAGATGTTTACAGCGGACCGAAGTTCGTAATAGATGCTATTGAGGCAGGAAAGAATGCAGCAGAATCCTTACACCGCTATGTACATCCGGGTGCAAGCATGACCATTGGACGGAACCGTCGCGACTTCCATGAACTCAACAAAGAGGATATTGCTGTGGAGAATTACGATACAGCAGGAAGACAGGAAGCAGGACTGGACAACAGCATTGACCATAAGATGTCCTTCCGGGATGTGCATAAGACTTTGACGGCAGAACAGGTGCATGCAGAAGCAAGCCGTTGCTTAAGCTGTGGAGCCTCTGTGGTGGATGAGAATAAGTGTATCGGATGTGGTGTCTGCACAACCAAATGTGAATTTGATGCCATCAAGCTGCACAGAGACCATCCGGAAATGACAAATATGCGTAAATCGGAGGATAAGTTTAAAGCAATTGGACCATATGCGGTAAAACGTGCCATCAAGATTGCCTTTGCACCAAAAACGGAGGCAGAAAAACAGGCACAGAGAGAGCATAAAGAATATAAGCGAAACCATAAATAATCATTCCTAAAAGAAGAGGGTGTCCCCATTACTGGGGCACCCTTTTTATGTTCAACCATCTTCTTCTGTATTGAAAATCCTAAATAGCATATGTTATACTAAACAAGTATGGCAAATTTTGCTATGAATCAGAGAAAGAGGGACGAAAATGGCAGGAAAACAGACATATGATGCCGAAAATATAGCAGTATTAGAAGGATTGGAAGCGGTCAGAAAAAGACCGGGTATGTATATTGGAAGTGTTACCAGAAAAGGATTGAATCATCTGATTTATGAGATTGTAGATAATGCGGTGGACGAGCATCTGGCAGGAGTCTGCGATACCATATGGGTTACTTTGGAAGCAGATGGCTCCTGTACCGTAGAGGATAACGGACGGGGAGTTCCGGTGGGAATGCATCAAAAGGGTGTCTCAGCGGCGAGATTAGTGTTTACCACCCTTCATGCCGGAGGCAAGTTCGACGATTCGGCCTATAAGACCAGCGGTGGTCTCCACGGGGTAGGTTCCTCGGTGGTCAATGCACTGTCCACTTATATGGACGTAGAAATCAGCAGAGAGGGTGCGATACATCACGACCGCTATGAGCGGGGAATTCCGGTGATTGAATTGGAGAATGGATTGCTTCCTGTGATTGGAAAGACCAAAAAGACAGGAACAAAAATCAATTTTTTGCCGGATCCGGAGATTTTTGAAAAGACAAGATTTAAAGAAGATGAGGTCAAAAGTCGTCTCCATGAGACTGCCTACCTGAATCCCCAGTTGACCATTATCTATGAGGACAAGCGAGGCGAGGAAACCGAACATATTGAATACCATGAGGAGGAGGGAATTATCGGTTTCGTCAAGGATTTGAATAAGAAATGTGAAAGACTTCATGATGTGATTTATTTTCAAGGGGTCAGCGAAGGTATTACGGTGGAGGCGGCAATCCAGTATACCACGGAATTTCATGAGAATATTTTTGGATTCTGTAACAATATTTACAATGCCGAGGGCGGAGCTCATATCACCGGATTTAAGACGGTGTTTACCAATATTATCAACCAGTATGCCAGAGAGTTGGGAATTCTCAAGGAGAAGGATGCCAATTTTACCGGAGCAGATGTGAGAAATGGTATGACAGCGGTGGTTTCCATCAAGCATCCTGATCCGAGATTTGAGGGACAGACCAAGACGAAGTTGGATAATCAGGATGCGACAAGGGCTACTGCAAAGATTACCGGAGATGAGATTCAGTTGTACTTTGACCGGAATCTGGAAGTGTTAAAGGCGGTAATTTCCTGTGCGGAAAAGGCGGCGAAAATCCGCAAGACAGAGGAACGTGCCAAAACAAATCTTTTAACCAAGCAGAAGTTTTCCTTTGATTCCAACGGAAAGCTGGCAAACTGTGAGAGCAGAGATGCCTCTAAATGCGAAATCTTTATCGTAGAGGGAGATTCTGCGGGAGGCTCGGCAAAGACGGCAAGAGACCGGAATTATCAGGCTATTTTGCCGATTCGGGGTAAGATATTGAACGTGGAAAAAGCCACCATTGACAAAGTCCTTGCCAATGCGGAGATTAAAACCATGATTAATGCCTTTGGCTGTGGATTTTCCGAGGGCTACGGCAATGACTTTGATATTACCAAGTTAAGATATGATAAGATTATTATTATGGCAGATGCGGATGTGGACGGAGCTCATATTTCCACCCTGCTGCTGACGCTGTTTTACCGGTTCATGCCGGAACTGATACAGGAGGGACATGTGTATATCGCCATGCCCCCTCTATACAAAGCCATCCCAAGCAAGGGCGAGGAAGAGTATCTTTATGATGATGCGGCATTAGAGCGGTACCGTAAGACTCATAAAGGTTCCTTTACTCTGCAAAGATACAAAGGTTTAGGAGAGATGGATGCTTCCCAGTTGTGGGAAACCACCTTAGACCCGGAAACTCGTGTGTTGAAGCAGGTAGTCATTGAGGATGGAAGAATGGCATCGGATGTAACGGAAATGCTGATGGGAAATGATGTCCCGCCGAGACGGGCATTTATTTATGAGCATGCCAATGATGCGGAATTGGATGTATAGGAGGTTAGGACATGGAAGTAAAAGAGCATTTGATAAAAACAGAATATTCTGAGGTTATGCAAAAATCTTACATCGACTATGCAATGAGTGTCATTGTGGCACGTGCCCTGCCGGATATCCGGGACGGTTTAAAGCCGGTACAGCGACGTACCCTTTATGATATGTATGAACTGGGCATCCGGTACGATAAACCATACCGGAAAAGTGCCAGAATCGTAGGAGATACCATGGGTAAGTATCATCCTCACGGTGACAGTTCCATCTATGAAGCTTTGGTAGTCATGTCTCAGGAATTCAAAAAAGGACTGCCGCTGGTGGACGGGCACGGTAATTTCGGTTCCATCGAGGGAGACGGAGCCGCAGCCATGCGTTATACCGAAGCAAGAATGAGCAAAATC
>USPJ01000079.1 GCA_900556645.1 uncultured Lachnospiraceae bacterium | reverse complement strand
GGTCTCCTGAGTCACCTTGAAGGTATTCTCCAGCTCCATCAAAATATCATAGGTTTCCAGAACGGTACCGCGTCCGCTGTTAACCTGCTGTAAGGTTCTGTCTGCTTCCGCCTCAACTTTTGTAATGTTACTGTTGATTTCTTCACTACTGCTGCTTACCTGACGGATTCCCTTCTCAACCTGTTCTACCTTAATCAGGTTTTCTGCAGAAAATTCTGCCATTTTATGATTCTTGGTTACCAGCGTTGTGAAAGCTTCTTTGTTCTTCTTTGCAATCCAAAGTAGGTGCTGCGTGTCAAATCCCAGTGTTTCCATCATAGTTCCGATTTCTGCATAGAACTTCTGATACTGTTGAAGCTTATCCCCTTTAATTCCGGAATTCGTCTCTGCCTTTGTAGATGCTTTTTTATTACCAAACATGCCATTACCCTCCTTAATTCCGTACACAATATATTTATTACTATTCTAACACATCCTCCGCTTTTTTCAAAATGATTTTCTACATTTTTTGCACTTTTTGTCAATATTCAAGAAAAAAGGCATGAAATTCGGATTTTTCCAAATTTCATGCCCTCTTATCTTTTACGTTTCACTATTTACCGGACATCTGCTCTTCCTGTCTCATGATCATTTTCTTGACCATCTCACCACCGATAGAACCAGCCTGTGCACTTGTTAAGTCACCGTTGTAACCTTCTTTTAAAGGTACTCCAATCTCAGATGCTACTTCTTCTTTGAAACGCTTCATAGCTTCCTTTGCCTGTGGCACTGCCATTCCGCTTGTGTTAGAACCTGTATTTGAGCTCATGGTTTCACCTCCATATTTTTTCTGTTATCTATTATTAAGACTGCGTTTCCGCTTGTCTTGATACTAGTATGAACCCGCAGAAAAAAAATATGTTGGTAAGTTCTTCCTATTTACTTGTAAATCATGTGTGTTTTTACATCTTCCACCACATCGTCATAAGCAAAATATTTTACAATGGCAAGTCCGAAATCAAATGCAGTTCCCATCCCACGGCTGGTAATGATATTTCCGTCTGTCATCACATTGTCAAAGAACACTTTTGCTCCCACCAGTTTCTCTTCAAATCCAGTATGGCATACTGCTTTCTTTCCCTCCAGAATTCCGGCTGCTCCCAATACGCTTGGTGCTGCACAGATTGCTGCCACCAGCTTTCCTTCCTCTGCAAATTTGCGAATAATCCGATTAACTCCCTCGTGTTCTCCCAAATGCAGCGTTCCCGGCATACCTCCCGGAAGAATCACTCCTTCCAGTTCCTCAAAATCCACATCCTCAAAAATCGTATCTGTTTTAAATGTAATGTCATGGGAGCCTGTAACCTCCGGTTTTCCCATGATAGAAATTGTTTTAATATCCAGCTTCACCCTTCTGCAGATATCCACTACGGACAATCCCTCGATTTCTTCGCATCCGTCTGCAAAAAAGATTCCCAGTCTGCTCATACTTATTCCTCCATTCCTTCATGCTTCTTATCCATATTCTATTTTTATTTTCTTAAAATTGCAACCCCTTGTGTATCATAGGATTTTCCGGTTGTTTCTTTTTATCAAATTCATTATAATAAGAATAAGAAATTTGTAACAGGCAACTATGCATTATGAGGAACAACCATTATGGGAAATTTTATTACTATTATAATTTGGATAGCGATTGTTTATGCAATTATGAAAAGAGCGAAAAAATCCTCCAAGCCAAAAGCCGAGACACCTTATGAGAACACCTCCGCGAAGAAGCAGGAGACGGTTATCAGCCAACGGCTCAAAGAGAAATATGCTCCAAAACCGAAGAAAAAAGCAAAAACCTCGAATCAAAGGAGCTACACAGGTTCAACCTATAATAAACCGACACACTCTACGACTTCCTCAGATGTGCTTACTCGGGCAAAACACAATGTAGCAGAGGATTTTTCTTCCCAGCCATCATCGGTTCCGCCAAAGGAGGCTGCTTCTTTTTACGAAACACCTCAAGCCTCTTCCACCACACCGATGGTTTTTATTGAGGAATCCGAGGATTTGATGAAACAGGTGGAAGATTTAATGGTCTTAGGATACCAAAGCCAGCTCCCTTACCAGCGTGATTTTCTCGCTGAAGGCATGGAGCTTCTAAACAACCGTAAATTTTATTCTTAGAAAAGCAGGGATATTTTATGCAGAATCATGTACCACAGCCGGGAGAACGTTACCGGCATTTTAAAAACAAACAATATCAGATTATTACTTTGGCAAAACATTCGGAAACAGGAGAAGAAATGATTGTCTATCAGGCTCTCTATGATGACTTTGAAGTCTATGTAAGACCGCTGTCCATGTTTATGAGTGAGGTGGACCATCAGAAATACCCGGAAATCCAACAGACTTATCGTTTTGAACAGATTACAGATATGAAGCCACATGCTTACAGGCTGGGGGAAACTTCTTCTGAAACTGACATCCATCCGAGCCTGATGGCTTTTCTGGATGCTGAAGATGATGAAGAACGCTACCGCATCGTATCTTCCATGGAAAACATCATCGATGACCACATGATAGACACTATGGCGGTAGTTTTAGATATTGTTATTGAAGACGGAGAGTTGGAAAAACGGTATCAGGAATTGAAGCATTGTCTGAAAACCCGCATTCATTTTGAGGGAAAACGGCTGAGATAGCTGTTTTGATATTTTCCCGAAAAGGTCACATCCTCCCCGAACCACAGGGGAGGTACAAATACATCCGCTTCTTCTCTGGTGTCAAATTCTACTTCCGCCAACAGAAGCGGTGCCAATTCTTCTTCAAAAACATCCAATTCAATGGTGTATTTTTCCTGATAAGGTATCTTGTAACGTCTTTTCTTTATAAGGATTCCATCCACTTTCTCTCGCAGATGCTCATAGCTTTCTTTGGTAAGGGGCAGATTGTATTCCTCTCTTTCCAGTAATCCTTTTCCCTTGTAGGTCAAAATATACTTCTCGTCAGACTTACGGATACGCACCACCGGTTCCGTGGACAGATATCCCTGCTCAATCTGATGGCAGGGATAATCTTCCAAATTTTTCGGCAACTCTTTTATTAAGTATTTCCGTTCTATTTCCATTTCACTATTTCCTACAAATTTCAATATATGCCTTTACCACTTCTACCAGCTTCTCATAGCTCATGGACGTGGTGTTCAGACACAAATCATAATTGTTGGCATCGTTCCACTCATGACCTGTGTAATATTTGTAATATGCCGCACGGTATTTATCCGTCTTCTCGATTTTCTTAATGATATCCTTTTCCGGCTCACTGGAAATCTCCTGTATTCTGCGGATACAGTCTTCCTTTGGAGCATAAAAGTACAAACGGATGACATGGTCGAACTCCCGCAGCACATAATCTGCACAGCGTCCGATAATCACGCAGGACTCCTCCTCTGCAAGCTCACGGATTACCTTTGCCTGATAGTTGAAGAGATTGTCATCGGAAATAAATTCATCACTGTCCGGTGCAATGACTTCTCCATTATAATTTTTGCTGGCAATGCGGAACAACGGTGATTTTTTCAGTTTCTCGTCCACCTCTCCAAACAATGCCTCATTAATACCACTGGCATCGGATGCCATACGGAGCAATTCTCTGTCGTAGTAATGAATCCCCAATTCCTTTGCCAAAAGCTTTCCCAAGGTTCTTCCACCACTGCCATAGCTTCGGGCAATCGTAATTACTGTTTTTTCCATACAAACACCTACTCTCCTAAATATGCTTTTTTAATGGACTCATCCTCCATCAAGTCAGAAGCTTTTCCTTCCAATACGACCTTTCCGGTCTCCAATACATAGGCTCTATCTGCAATAGAAAGTGCCTTTTTAGCATTCTGTTCTACCAAAAGTACCGTTGTACCGCTGGCAGAAACCTCTTTGATGATATTAAAAATCTCCTCCACAAAGATTGGAGAAAGTCCCATAGACGGTTCATCCATCAGGATAATTCTCGGCTTGCTCATCAACGCTCTTCCCATGGCAAGCATCTGCTGTTCACCACCGGAAAGGGTTCCCGCCAACTGATTCTTTCTTTCCTCTAATCTTGGAAAGCTCTTATAAACCCTCTGTAAGCTCTCCTCAATCTCATCTTTGTCTTTTCGGGTGTATGCTCCCAGCTTCAGATTCTCCAACACGGAAAGCTGTGCAAACACACGCCGTCCCTCCGGCACATGTGCCATTCCCATGGATACAATCTTATGTCCCGGGATTTTCGTCAATTCTTCGCCTTCAAAAAGAATACTTCCCGCTTTTGCATTCAACATACCCGTAATGGTTTGTAAGGTGGTAGTTTTTCCAGCACCATTGGCACCGATTAATGCAATAACCTCACCTTCGTCTACATGGAAGGAAATTCCCTTGATTGCCTGGATAACACCATAATATACCTCTAAATCCTTTACTTCAAGCATTGCCATCTGAATTCCCTCCTATTCTCCAAGATATGCTTTGATTACTTCTGGATTGTTCAGAACATCGCTGGTTTTTCCCTGTGCCAGTTCCTGTCCGAAATTCAACACCGTCAATTCCTCACAGATACCGGATACCAGCTTCATATCGTGTTCAATCAAAAGTATGGTCATATCAAATTTATCTCTTACAAAACGGATAGTATCCATCAGTTCTGCCGTTTCATTAGGGTTCATTCCCGCCGCCGGTTCATCCAAAAGTAACAGCTTCGGGTTGGTAGCAAGAGCTCTGGCAATCTCTAATTTTCTCTGTTTTCCGTAAGGAAGATTAGACGCCAATACCTCCGCTTCATTCTGCAAGTCAAAAACCTCTAAAAGCTCCATTGCCCGTTCATTCATCTCTTTTTCCACTTTGTAATAAACCGGCAACCGAAGAATCCCGCTTAAAGTGGAATAAGGTTTCTCGTTATGTAAACCTATTTTTACATTGTCCAATACGGACTGCTGATGAAATAAGCGGATGTTCTGGAAGGTTCTTGCGATTCCATGCTTGTTAATCTCAATACTCTTTTTCCCGGTAATATTTTCTCCATCCAAAAAGATACTTCCGTCGGTAGGTTTATAAACTCCGGTAAGCATATTGAATACCGTAGTCTTTCCTGCACCGTTTGGTCCAATCAAACCGTAGAGCTGACCCTTTTCTATTTTCAGATTCAAATCGTCTACTGCCCGCAGACCACCGAAGGAGATTCCCAGATTTTTTACTTCTAATAATGCCATCTCTACTCTACCTCCTTCGTCTTTTTGCCTTTTAATTTCTGTTTCATCCGTTCCCTAAACACAATTGCTCCCGGTGCCCAGTTAAAGAGCATCAACGCAATCAGAAGGATGGAATAAATCAGCATACGATAATCGCTGAGTCCTCTTAAAAGCTCCGGCAATAAAGTCAATACAACCGCCGCTATGATGGATCCCCGGATATTTCCGATTCCACCCAACACTACAAATACCAGAATCATAATAGACATATTATAACCAAAGTTCGCCGGCAATGCCGTCAAGGTAGAAAGGTTGTGTGCATAAAGCACTCCGCCTGCTCCGGCAATGGCTGCAGAAATGGTAAAGGACATCAATTTGAATTTTGTTACATTGATTCCCACGGACTCTGCCGCAATACGGTTGTCACGGATTGCCATGATTGCACGACCGCTTCTGGAATTTACCAAGTTAAATACTACTACCAATGAAATCAAAATTAGAATTACACCAATGGTAAAAGTGGATTGATGAGGTGTTCCGGTAATTCCCTTGGCACCGTCAATAATCACATCTCCATCCTCTGCCAGATTTAATGCTGCTTTATTTTTCATGGAAATGTGAAAACCTGCGGAGTCTTTTCCCACATATAACACATTCATAATATTTTTTATAATCTCACCAAATGCCAGCGTTACGATGGCAAGATAGTCTCCCTTTAATCGAAGAACCGGAATTCCAATCAGGAATCCAAACAGTGCTGCCACTAAAGTTCCGATTATCAATGCCAATACAAAACGCAGTGTCGGACTCATGGAAGTATTTTCCATGCATCTGGTAAAAAAGGCACTGGAAAAGGCTCCGGCACACATAAAGCCTGCATGACCCAAACTCAGCTCACCCAAATAACCCACACAGAGATTTAATCCGATTGCCACAATGGAATAGGTACAAAGCGGCACCAAAAGTCCTTGCATCAAGCTAGACATCGAGCCAGTCATTACCACCACCTGAACAATGATATAAACAGCCACAACCATTCCGTAGGTAATAAAATTATCTTTTGTTGTTTTTTTCATTTTTTTTAAATTCGCTTTATTCTTCATATGCCCACCTACACTTTCTCATTTACGGCTTTGCCTAAAATACCGGTAGGTTTTACAAGCAGAACAATAATCAATACGGCAAACACGA
>USPJ01000078.1 GCA_900556645.1 uncultured Lachnospiraceae bacterium | reverse complement strand
CATAACGCTATGACAAACGAACATTTTAAAGATTTACTATTTCAACTATTCAATGAAAATGATACTTTTATACAAGATATAGACTTAAACGATTCCGATAACTATTTCCTCATTACATGCATTGATGGAAGCCGCTTTATTCTTTCCATACAAGAACCGCTTACTTTCCTATTACAGAATTAACCCAAGACCATTTTGAATCCTATATCGCAACTCATACAAAATCAGACTCCCTTTCTGAATTAGAAAGATCTACCAAGAACAATCCTTATGCACAAAAATCAAAAAGAATGGAACAGCTTTCACGAAACCTAATTCCATTCTAATTCTATATATCTCTTTTTTCTACTTTTCTCGTTTCTCTTTTTCTAATACTCCTCTAAAATACTTTTTAACTTGGTTTCTCAACAATAATACAGCATACGCTTCTGCTTGAAGTATTTCAATGTCTGGAAACTGCTCTAGTTCTTCCATGAAATCTTTTAAGAGCATTTTTGCATTTTCTGTATCTTCCTCAAAAGCAATTATCTGCACCATATAGTTACCTTGAAGACAATACTCCTTTTTCAACTGTAACCATTTTCCACATATTTTTTCCTTCATGAATCATTATAATCCACCTGAGGAAATGATTGATATATCGATATATAAAAAGGATATAAAGGAAGAATCAAGAATGATTCCTAAACAGGAAAAACATTCCCTTGCTACTAACCAGATTATAGATGAGACCATCCCTAGCAAGATAGTAAGCAAAATCATGGAAACCTCTATAAAAACTCTGAAAGTTTTGATTTTCTTGAAAGCACTTTCTCCGCGAGACGGGAGGGTCTACCCCTTCGGGGCACGCGTGACCCGGTCACTCGAACCATCATCCTACGCAAGACGGGAGGGCCTGACCCAATGAGCAAAGCGAATGAGGTCACTCGAACCTTCGAGCCCCGATTGGGCTCGAAGAACACAAAAAAAGGTATCCAACATGGATACCTTTTTTGTGTTTCTATGAGAGCGCGAGACGGGACTCGAACCCGCGGCCCCGACCTTGGCAAGGTCGTGCTCCACCAACTGAGCCACTCGCGCACATTTCTTACACGCAAGTGATATTATACTAATTACCGACTCATTTGTCAACTTTTTTAGAAAAAGATTTTATTGTTTTACCATCCTCCACCTTGTCCACAATATAAGACGGACGATTGCGAACCTCATCTAAGATTCGCCAGATATATTCTCCCATAACCCCCAAGGTTAACATAACAATTCCGAATGCCAGCAGAATCAGCAATACTATCGTGGTATAACCCTCCACTGTAATGCGTCCCATAAAATGTTCCACAAGGATGACAATTCCTCCGATTATCGTACCCAGTATGGACAATGCTCCCACCACAGATACACATCGGATTGGAAAATAGGAGAAAGATATCAGGGAATCTACCGTCAACTTTATCTTTTTAGAAAGAGTCCAGCCGGATTTTCCGATTTCTCTTTTCTGACGCACATAATAAACTTTTTCACTTTCAAAACCGCTCCACAGCACCTGTTCCGTCAGCGGTGCATTTTTTTCACTGATTTCCACCAAAATATCTATTACCTGACGGCTAATCATATAGGTATCAAACCCGCCTTGAGGCATATTGGCAAGGGCAAATTTTCGCATCATCCAGCAATAAATCTTAGAAAACATTTTCTGAGATAAAGGCTCCTCCCTGTCCTTGCGAACAGCCAGCACCACCTTTGCACCTGCTCGGTATTTCTCCAGCATTTCCAGAATCATTTCCGACGGTTCCTGTAAATCCGCTGCCTTACGGACTGCCACCGTTCCTGTACACTCCGCCATACCTGCCAAAGTCGCCAAATGCTCACCAAAGTTTCTGGACAGATTTACCAGCTTGATGTTCTCATCCATTGCCGCCAATTCCTGCATAACTTCGTAAGACCCATCCTTTGACCCGTCATTGACAAATACAATCTCATAGGCACAATCCAGTTTTTCCAATACTTTTTCTTTCAAATCCTCATACAGAGGCTTTAAATTTTCCTCATTATAATAAACCGGTACTACAATTGATAACTTTTCCATATTTCTTCATCCTAACTGTAAACTCATTCCTTCTACCGATACATAGCATATGTCGGTGCAAAATAAATAAAATAACTGAGAATCGTAATGATAGCAAACACTCCCATCATGCCCCAGACAATGATCTTCTCCGCAGCTTGGCTTCTGTTTCTGAGGAATTCGCCTCCTCTTTGTATCCCATACACCACCAAATACATCAATGCCGTTACCATAGGAAGGCAATATCTGCCCTGCGGCTGGTAATCTGCAGTATAGGAATAGTACATACTGATTCCCACCGTAAGGACAATAGCAAGTACAAACATCCAATGCAGCAAGGTTCTCGCCTTATCTTCCCCGTTAAACCATACTCTTTTTGCATTTATCAAAACCCCGGCAATCCCCAAAAGTAACATAATGGATATTGCCCAATACATCCATGGAGCAATATAGATATCAGAAAAACCAAACCGGGCAATAAAGCTTCCCATGGTAGACATCAACCACTTATCCTGAAACAACATACTCCACAACGACAATCCTTTTTCCTGATGGGTGTTAATAAACGACGGCTTCAACTCCGGCAGTGCGTACAACTCGGCACATTGATTACAGGCATCAAGCCCTAAAATATCTCCGTCATAGATAATATAATTACGAATGAACCACCACCCGGTCAACAGCAGTACTATTCCCAGTACCACCAATCCTTTTTTTATAGTTGTCTTGAAAACTCCCGATTCCTTTCCCTTCTCAGATAACCAAAGTCCGTATATCACAAAAAGCAGGAAGGAACACACCAAAAATCCATAGGTGTTATAGTAGGAAAGGATACAGACCGAAAGGGAAGCTCCCAGAGCAATACAATTTCTGTACCGCCAATCCGACTCCATTCCCAGAATCCAGCAATATATCGTAAGAGAGGTTCCAAACAACGCCATTGCATCAATATTTACATAAGAAGTAATAAACACTACCTCCGGTAAAAGAGTGGCAAATACAATAAATAGCCACTGATACATCCTTTTTCCCTCAAACAGCTTTTCTGCAATTTTTATTACTACATAGGCATTGGCAACGCCAAAGAGAACACTGACCAATCTTGCCGCCATCAGTAACGCCGTGGCATCTGTGGTAAATACCGCCGTAATTTTCATAAACAGGGCACTTATAATATAAGATGTTATTGGGTTAAACCCATAGGAGCTTCCCCATGCCCAGTTGATAATCTCCGGATCACTCCCCACCGGAAGTCTGCCGTGATTATAAATATACTGCGGCACCAGATACCGCATTCCCTCATCCGGTGATGCATTTAAGGGCTGCACCCACATCCACATACAGGAAAACAGAAACAACAGTATCAGGTATCCAATCTGTATTTTCTTTTGATGTTGTTCTAATTTACTTTCTAATCCCAAAATACAATCCTTTTCTCATTTTTTTATATACAACAAAGTTATTATAAACACAATATTATCTTTTGTCCAATATTCTGCCCATTCTCAAGGAAAAATTAAAAGAAAAATAAGAAAATCAGCCTGCATTTACAGACTGATTTCATTCTCTATTCCTTTTTGCAATTCTTATACAGCGATAATCACACCACCGTCATTGGCATACATGGTACTGATTCCTCTGGTATCCAGCACGATAATCTCTTTGAATTGTGCCTCCCGTTCCAGCTTCTCTTTTACCATTTTCGCACGTTCCGGGCAATTGCAATGGGAAATCGCCAAAATCCGTTCCTGACTGTTTTCCACTCTGCTTAAGACCTCCTGAACCATCTTATCCAGAGCCTTGTTCATTCCCCTTGCTTTTCCCAGTTGACAAATATCTCCCTCCGGTGTAGAACCCATCACCGGTTTAATATTCAAAGCTCCTGCCACCAATGCTTTGAGATGACTTAGTCTTCCATTTTTCTGTAAAGTATCCAGTGTCTCCAACACAAAATAAGTGGTCTGTGATTCGATATAAGCCTCTACCGCATCAACGACCTCTTCAAAATTCATTCCCTTTTCTTCACACTTCTGAATCTTGATGGCAATCAGCGTTTCTCCGATAGATGCGGATTTAGAGTCAAAAACATGAATCTTTTTATTTCCCTTCTCCTCCTCTTCATAGAGATTCTTTGCCAGTTGGGCACTGTTATAAGAACCGCTGAGACGTGAAGACAGGGTTACTGCGTAGATACGCTCCTGCTCTCCTTCATAAGCTTCCAGATAACGCTCCGGTGACGGACAGGTAGACTTGGGACAATTCGGACTTGCCTTTGCTTTTTCCAAAAAATCTTTCTGTACAAAAGTATCATCATCTACAAAATGATATTCATCCACATCCAGCTCCAAAGCTACGGATGCAAAATGTTCACTGGCTTTCTGTTCTTCTGTCAATTCTCCACAACTATCCACTACGATTTTATAGCTCATGTCACAATCCTCATTTCCATTTGTTATTAAAAAATATATTATGCTTTTTTTGTTTCCGGTCGTATTTTTCTCATCTTGCCACCAAGGAGTTTCTACGGTGATACAGCCTCCGAAGCCAGTACCTGTTTACGATATGGAAAAGCTTCCTAAGGCTTCGGTATATATTCAGGCAGAGGAAAAAATAATGAACTTATCGCCGCAACAGAAGCAGCAATTGGCGAGTTATATCATTCATTCTGCGAATTGGGAGAAAATGTTGAAGAAAGAATTCAAGCAGGTCCGCAGCGGACGGTATCAGGAAATGTTGTCCATGGTACATCAGGATGACGATAGTTATTTAAATAGAGTTATTATTCCATATATCCGCTTATCGAGTAAAGATAAAGATATTTTATCTCTGCTTCAGAATAATACATACGGGGAGGCTATTTTAAGCAGGGTGGATATTTTTGACTTGGTAGCGGAAAATTATATAGAATATTTCCCGGATGATAAAAACGGGTGGGATTTTTTATGGTTTTATATGAACATGCAAGAAGAAGAGGCTCCCTATTGTGAAATGATCAAAAAAATTCTTATAAAAAGGCATCTCAACCGATTCAGCTACGGGAAGAAAATACGGGATATGCTCGGCAACTCTCCTTTTAGAAGAAATGATGGACGTTGTCTATAATTCTACTGAAACTACCTGCAGGTGGCGGAGTGCGACTTGACCGGGGAAACGCCGGTAGTTGTGCGCAGTTACCTCTGGGACCCCTCGGAACCTGAGGCCACGCGCGTCCTGGCCATGACGCGCTGGGAAGCGAACGGGACGCAGGTGAAGGAACATCTCTACTGCATGCACGACGCGATGAAGAACGTCACTTCCCTCTTCGGGGAAGCGCGCGGACGCCGCGCCCTGTACGAATACCGTCCGTACGGAGGGCTGGTCACGTCGGAAGGCAACATGGCGCAAGAGAACAAATTCCGCTTCTCGTGCGAATACATGGACGACGAGCTCGGCCTCATCTACTACAACTACCGGCATCTCAATCCGAACGACGGCAGGTGGATCAGCAGGGATCCCATCGCGGAACAGGGAGGGTGGAATTTGTTTGCCTTTGTAGGAAATAAAATTTTTAATCAAGCTGATATTTTAGGGTTGATATGCACAATAGAGTATAGTATAAAATTACACACAATCTTAATAAGAAAGGTAGATAAAGATGGTAATATACTTCGTTTAACTACGAGTAGAGTTTTTTCTGGGAATGGTGATGGGAAAAATAATCCGGACAATGTTGGAAATAAAGATAACGGTCCTATACCACCAGGGAAATACTATGTGATAAAAAGACAATCTGGAGGAATTCGGAGCCGAATTGAAGATTGGACCTACAAATTATGGAATGACAATGATAAGACTCAATGGCTCGCTTTCATTGCAATAGATGATGCATTAGACGATCAAAAAGAAATTAATGGAGTTTTTAGGTCTTCTTTTCGAATGCATTATGGAACAAGATCTTTGGGGTGTATCACTTTTTTAGATAAAGAAGTATTTGAAAAAGCGCGTGAATTTATCCTTGAAACTGAATCTAGAACAGTAAAAGGAGCAGATGGAACAGAATATATATATTATGGAATTTTGGAAGTTAAAAAAGAATAGAAAAAGAATTGTTTTTTGTGTTATTTTTTGTAGTATAATAACATTTCTTATTTTTACATTAGCATGTAAAATTATAGGAGCAGACGTCATGGAGGCTTGTGTTCCTGTTCATATAATGAGGATAATAGTGAACAATTTTTATCCAGAAATAATTATTGATGGAGAGATATCCTATAGTATCCTTATGTATGATAGTTTTATTTTTTATGGAACAATTATTTTTTTAATAACATTTTTTTCATTTAGTCCCTTTGGAAGAGGTAATTGAAGAAT
>USPJ01000077.1 GCA_900556645.1 uncultured Lachnospiraceae bacterium | reverse complement strand
TGAGTTTCATGTAAACAGCGAGATGACAACTTATTTTGAGAAGGGAAGGTGTCATACTCTTGCAGATACGGAGTATATCTTGGCGGAGTATGGCTTTTTAACAGAATACACCTACATTTATAAGGAGACGCAGAAACAGTTGGCGGCAGGATACATACCGGTAATCGCACATGTAGAGCGTTATGTGTGTTTTCAAAAGAAGCCACAATTATGTCAGGAATTATCTAATCTGGGAGCTTTGATTCAAGTAAATGCGGGAAATGTTCTCGGAATAGAAGACAGAAAATTGAAAAAAGTCTGTAAAAAGATATTGAAAAATTATTGGGCGGATATCATAGCAAGTGATAGCCATGATGTAAAGAAGCGTTCTAATCATATGGGAGAGTGCTATCGATATGTGGAAAAGAGGTATGGTGTTGCGTATGCCCATGAGCTTTTTTATACTACACCAGCCAATATATTAGGAAGAAAAGTTTAAGGTACAAAATGAGGAGAAGAAAATGCAGTTTGAGAAAAAGGAAGAAGAAATTGAAATAGATCTGCGGGAATTGCTTTTTGAATTTCTGGGACATTGGAAAGTAATCGTGTTATCGGTGGTCATTGTGGGAATGATTGCACTTGTCATTAGCAAATTCCTGCTGACGCCGCAGTATGAAGCAACGGCACGTTTATATGTACTGTCGAAAAGTACTTCCATTACCAGCCTTGCAGACATCCAGATGGGTAGCAGTCTGACAAATGATTATATGGTGGTTGTTACCGGAAGACCGGTGGCGGAGCAGGTCATTGAGAATCTTGATTTAGAGGAAGAGTATAGTGAGTTGTTGGAAAAAATAACCGTAAATAATCCGACAGATTCCAGAATTCTTGAAATCAGCGTACAGGATGAAGACCCTAAGCGGGCAAAAGAAATTGCAGATGAAATGGCAAAAGTGTCATCAGCGTTTATAGCAGACAAAATGGATCAGGACGCACCGACTCTAATCCAGAAAGGTTATGCGGACGGCTTACCGGTTCGTCCCAATGTAATGAAGAATACAGCGATAGGAGCATTCATTGGTCTACTATTAGCATTGGCGACAGTCACAATTTCCTACTTATTAAATGACACGATTATGTTAGTAGAGGATGTGGAAGAAAGATTGGGACTTCATATACTGGGCACACTTCCGTTAGAAGAAGATGAAGTGGTAGTACATAAAAATAAAGCTAGAAAGAGACTCTCAAGAAAGAGTGCGTAGGGGGATGAAATGGATACGGTAAAATTTGGAAACATAAAAAAGCAAAGCTATACCATGAAAGAATCTCTACGTGCTTTGAAAACCAATATACAATTTTGTGGTGATGATTTGAGGACAATTTTGTTAACTAGTTCTATACCAAATGAAGGAAAAAGCACCGTGACATTTGAATTGGCACGTTCTCTGACGGAATCGGGAAAGAGTGTGCTGTTAATTGATAGTGACATGAGAAAATCTGTGCTGATGGGAAGGTTGCGGGCAAAGACAGAATCAGGAAAAGAGATACAAGGACTCTCCCATTATCTGTCTGGGCAACGAGGCTTGAATGATGTGCTGTATGCAACCAATATTCCGGGGTTATTCATTATTTTTTCCGGACCGTCTGTTCCGAATCCAACAGAGATTTTGGAAAAAGAATACTTTGATATGTTGATTGAATTTGGAAGAGAACGTTTTGATTATGTCCTCATTGACTGTGCACCAATTGGTGCAGCCATAGATGCGGCGGTTATATCAAAATCCTGTGATGGAGCAATACTGGTCATTGCACAGGGAAAGGTAAGCAAGAGAATGGTTACAAGCGTAAAAAAACAGTTGGAAGCATCAGGGGTACGTATTATTGGTGCGGTACTCAATAAAGTGTCCATGAAAAAGAACGGATACTATGGAAAATACTACGGTGGCTACTACGGGAATTATTATGGGAGCTATTACGGAAATGAAAAGGTGAAGTAAGAGGATTTATTTATGAAAAAAAGACCAAGCGGAGCAGGCTGTCTTGTCCTTTTTGAATTTGCGGTACTAGCTGTCCTTTTAGTTCTTGTATTGGCAAAAGGGATCGGAACCAAAAGCGGTATAAAGACGCCGGCTGCAGAAAAAGAGAATAAAAAAGAAGAAAGTGGAAATCAACACACAACGGAAGAAAATGATGTTTCTGCAGAAGTGGAGGAGAAGTTAGAGGAGATGTCCGTAGAGGAACTGGTAGCCCAAGTATTTCTGATAACGCCGGAGATGCTTACAGGGATGAATCAGGTTACGGCAGCGGGCAAGACCACACAGGATGCAATCAATGCCTACCCTGTAGGAGGATTTGTATATAACAATAGTAATTTTCAAAGTCAGGATCAGATGCAAAAGATGTTGAGCAATGTACAGACATATAGCATGGAACGCATGGGGGTACCAATGCTGTTGGCAGTAGCAGAAGGAGGAGAGGAAAATTCTCCTCTGTTAGAAAACAATCAGATTGAAGTAATTCCTGTTTTGCAGGATCAGACAGAGGATTATCAGGAACTGACGGTAAAAGCGGATTGTTTTATGCATACAGACTTTTTATCAGAGGAAAAGAATGAAGAGCTGCGTAAGAAAATAGGAGACGAGGGAATCCTTATCACAGGTTCCATGTCAGAACCGGGGATTACGGGAGCCTATGCACCGGGGGAAGTGGCTGTTGCAGCCATTAAAGCAGGAAACGATATGCTCTATTTACCGGCGGATTTTCAGGCAGCATATCAGGCAGTGATAGATGCAATCAATTCAGGAGAGATTCCTATGGAACGGATGAGGGAATCAGTCGGCAGGATTTTGACAAAGAAGATGAGTAGTATATGAAAAACAAGAAACATTCAATCATAATTTTCATCATTATTTTAATATTGGTATTTACGGGTACATTGGTTTTAGCTCAGAGGATTTACTCAAAAAAAACAGTACAAGAAGCAGATAGCAGCAATACAGAGGAAGAAAAGGAAAAATGGCAGGAGGGAATCGTTTATTTCAACGGAAAGCCCTATCAATATAATTATGCAATTAAGACCTATCTGTTTTTAGGTATTGATAAGGAAGAGAAGGTAACAAAAGCGGAGGATGGCATTAGCGGAGGACAATCGGATGCATTGTTTCTTATCGTAGAGGACACTGAACAAAAGAAAATTGATCTGATAGCCATAAACCGAAATGCCATGACAACCTTAGATATCTATGATAAAGAAGGAAACTATCTGGGTCAGGAGGAAGGTCAGATTTGTCTGCAGCATGGGTATGGTGACGGAGAAAAGCAAAGCTGCCGCAGAAGCGTGGATGCAGTTTCGAGACTCTTTTACCAGCTTCCAATCCAAGGATATATTTCTCTGAACATGGGAGCATTACCCAAATTGAATGATTTGGCAGGGGGTATAGAAGTAGAAGTGTTGCAATCTCTAAAAGATGACACCAGAAATGTGGATTTAAAGGAAGGGGAGCAGGTTACACTAAATGGACAGGAAGCCTATGTATATCTGAGGAGCAGGAATATTGATGAATTTGATAGTGCCACTATGCGATTGGAAAGACAAAAACAATATATCGCACAGTACAGCAAAAAAGCAAAGCAAAAATTTGCAGAGGATGCATCTTTTGGAAATGTGTTTTATGAAGCAATAGAGGATTATGCAGTTACCAATGTAGAATTAGCAGAATTGATAGATGAGGTTTCAGAATATACCTTTGAGGACGGAGCCATTTATACGATTCCGGGAGAAACCGTTATGGGGGAAAAATTTGAAGAATTTGAAGTGGATGATGAAGCCTTGTATCAAATGATTATAGATATTTTTTACAAAGCAGTAGAGGAATAGGTATTAGGCCGCAGGGCTTGATATAAACCACATGGAGAATATAGGGAAGGAGGAAAAGCCGTTATGAAAAAGAAACTGGCAGTATTGTTGGCAACTGTTATGGTTCTGGCTATGGGAACAACTGCAATGGCAGCCCCAAGTGCAACCACAGCAACTGCAGACAAAACAGGTGCAACTGAGACAGCTGCAGCTCTGTCTGACGGAATCAGTGTTAGCAAAGGTTCCATAAAAATCAATGGAGCAGACAGCGATGTTGTACCTACCTTAAAAGCAGTATCAGAGACAACTGTTACCTCTGCAAAAGAGGCAGCAAAAGAACTGGTATCTGCAAATGCAAACGTATTAAAGCTTGTTGATGTATCTCTACCGATTGACTTCACAGAAGCAACGATTACTTTCGACATTCCAGGAGTAACCGCAGGTCAGAAGGTAACTGTATTACATCAGAAAGCAGATGGAACATGGGAGATTATCTCCGGTTCCAAAGTGGAGGATGGCAAGGTAACAGCTACCTTTACATCACTTTCTCCAGTAGCCTTCGTTGTGGAGGGAACATCTGATAAAACCGGAACAACCTTACCGGGATTATCCTTATTGGCAATTCTTTGTTTAGCAGGAGTAGTATTCTGCACACGTAAAGTGAAATTTAATAAGTAGAAAAATGACATGTGGTTAAAGTAATCCGGGAGAGGTAAGCAAATGTTTACCTCTTCTCGGATAGCTTGAAAGGGAATGGTATGAAAAAGACAGAAAAAAACACAAAGGGCTATGCAATAGCAGCCATAGTTTTTTTTATTGCATTTTTGGTTTTTACAGGAATGCTTATATATCAGAAGACAAGAGAAAAGCAGGCAGCCAAGGACTATGAAAAACTGGCAGAAGATACAAAAAAAACATCGGAAGAATCCGAAAAGGAACAAGATATTTTGTCAGAACGTGGAATTGTCATTCCGGAAAAAAATATAGAATGGTCTGCACTTAAAAAGAAAAACAAAGATATCTATGCATGGATTTATATTCCAAATACGAAGATAGATTATCCGATTTTACAGCATTCCACAGAGCTTTCCTATTATTTGAATCACAATCTGGATGGAAGTGAGGGATATCCGGGATGTATTTATACACAAAATTTGAATCAAAAAGATTTTACCGATCCTAATACGGTTATTTATGGACATAACATGAAGGATGGAAGTATGTTTGCCAACCTTCATTTGTATGAAGATAACAAATTTTTTGAAGAAAACAGATATGTATTTATTTACACGGAAGAGCAGGTTTATGTTTATGAGATATTCGCCGTTTATGAGGGTAGTGATATACATTTGCTATACAATTTTGATTTTGGCACGCCTTCCAATTTCCAGATGTATCTGGATTCCGTGTTGAAAATACGGGATATGAATGCACACATTGCAGAGGATGTGGAGGTCAGTTCCCATAATCATATTATTACGATGTCTACCTGCATTAAAAATAAACCAAAGAACAGGTATCTGGTGCAGGCAGTATTAGTTAATGAACCGAAAGAGTAAGGGAGAAAGGAAGATGAAACATAAGAGAAAATATAGTGTGCTAAAGCATTTGGATTTTCTGTTCTTGGATTTTATCTGTATAGAGTTGTCATTTTTTTTTGCCTGTTTATTTCGAAAAAATGCATTTTTAAATGGTATCAGACAGTATTTGTTTATATTGATTATAGCTGGAGTTACATTCTTTGGAATTGTTATGTTCTGGAATATTTATTCCGGTATTCTGCGAAGAAATTTTTTTGACGAGTTAAAAAGTAGCTTTGCATTGATATCAGAAATTTTTGTTTCGTTGACCATGTATTGTTTTTTGACAAAAAGTACAGAAGAGTATTCGCGAGTGGTGCTGGTTGCCTTTTTTCCGTTGGATTTTCTTTTTAGAGTACTATTAAAAGAACTTGTAAGAAAAAAAATAAAAAACAGAAATGGTGAAACGCTTTTATTTATCAGAGAAGAAGACGTTATAAAATGCAGCAATATTTTTACGAATCAGGCAGAGTCCGGTGTGATTGCAACGGGAATAGTTACCTATGAAAAAACTGACAAAAAGGAAATCGGAGGAATTCCAATTGTCTGCTCAAAGGAAGGATTGCGGTCGTACATAGAATCTCACAGGGTGGATTGTGTTTTTATCCATTTGCAGGAAGTATCCGTACATTCCTACATAGATTTTCTGGTAAAAAAGGATGTGGTGGTTTACCGTTCTTTGCGGAATCTGGAGAAAAGTTCTCTTCGCTATCGGGTAGAGGAGATGAACGGATATAAGGCACTATGTATTCGTGAGAGGAAACAGTCTCTGGGACAGGCAGTTTTAAAAAGAGCAGGAGATATCATCGGTGCCTGTATAGGTCTGATGTTAACGCTTCCAATTACTTTGATTACAGCTATTCTGATTAAGCTGGAGGATGGAGGACCGGTGTTGTATGTGTCCAAACGGGTAGGACAGCATGGGAAAGAATTTTCCATCTATAAGTTTCGAAGTATGAAATTAAATGCAGATAAATTAGAGGATATGCTCACACCCGAGGA
>USPJ01000076.1 GCA_900556645.1 uncultured Lachnospiraceae bacterium | reverse complement strand
AGTTATACAAAAAAATATATATTCACTATAACTTTTTGACATCCAAAACCTTGGAAAAAAGAGGATTTCAAAGGAATTTCAAAAAAATGGACAAAAATATTTGTGAAAAACGCACAATGACAGATAAGGAAAAAGTTCTTAAAATGATTTCTACAAAAGGAGGGATGCTTTAGGAAAGTTAAAATGATAATATTGTTATTTCTGTTGATGGCGGCGGTTTTTACAGATGCTCGTAGCGACAAAATTCCAAATCGGCTGATTATAACCGGACTCTTTCTGGGATTGGGAACTTGTATTTTGGAAGAGGGAGTCATAGGGATTCCTCACTGGATTCTTCGAATCAGTATACCAATCATTCTATTTTATATCTTATTTTTCTTCGGCACCTTGGGAGCCGGAGATATCAAATTATTTTCCGTAATAGCAGGATTTTTGACAATGAAAGAATTTTTTACATGTGTAACAGCGGCTTTTCTGGCAGCAGGGGTGATAGCCCTAGGAAAGTTGATTTTTTCTCATAAAGTAAAAAATCCACACACCATGCACTTTTCCGTGCCGATTCTGGCGGGATATCTCTATTATTGTCAGGGGGTGATGAACTGAAAAAAGTAAATATGGCAATCTGTGATAAAGATACGGTATACATGCAAAAGTTGGGAGCCTATATCAAAAAACAGGAAAAGGAAACCTTTCAAATCAGCTTTTTTTCGGGAGAAGATTATCTGACAGAGGAGCTGAAAACCAGAGACTTTGACATTTTAATTCTGGGAAAAGAATTTCTGAAAACAGGAGAGAACTGTGGGAAGCAGACCATGTGTATCTATCTCAGCGACGGAAATGTGCCGGAAGAGTTCAGCAGTTGTCCCATTCTCTTTAAATATCAGGCGGCAGACAGTATTTTGCGGGGAATACACTATTACTGGCAGGACTATTGCGGCATTGAAGGAGAACCGGAAAGCTTTTTTGGAAAAAAAGAGCTGATAACGGTTTTTTCTCCCCTACACGAGAAGAACCAGACCCCCTTAACCCTTGCTCTGGCAGAAATGTGCTCGGAAAAAGCCAAGGTCTTGTACATTAACTTCACAGTCTGCGGAGGATTCCGGCAATTGAGCGGGTTAAAAACAGGGTTGGATTTGGGAGATTTGTTTTATCTCATAAAAGAGGACCGGGAACGTTTTTTTGCAAAGATAAAAAGCAGTATACATGCCTACGGGAATTTTTATGTGATTCTTCCCATGGGAAATCCGGAGATATTAGCGGAAATCGGAAAAGAAGAGCTGCGGCAATTTTTGCGGCTGTTAAAGGAAAAAACCGAATATGACATGATTTTCTTAGATGTGGGGATGATGTTACCGGGATTTTTTGAACTGTTAAAGGAAAGCAGTCGGATTTTTATTCCTCTCAGCAGTGGAGCGTTTTCCGATGCCGCAATGGAAGAACTGGAGAAGCTTTTGGAAAAGAAGAAGGAACATCTGGAACAGAAGACACATAAAATTTTTCTGCCCTCGGAGGAAACAGAGAGAAAAGAAAGCTATGACATCGAAGAGATTATGATGGGGGAAATGGGAAAAACTGTGCGAAGAATATTGGAGGATGAGAAATTATTTGGAAACAGAGATGATTTTACAGGAGGTTTTGGAGCAGATTGATTTGCAGGAGGAAATGAATGACCGGCAACTGAAAGAATGTATTGAGGAGAAGGTCTGGAAATATGCCAAAGAGCATCTGCTGACTATGGAGGAACAGCAACGCTATGTAAAAGATATTTTTTGTACCCTGCGGAAATTAGATGTGTTGGAAGAATTGCTGAGGGATGATGAAGTCACAGAGATTATGGTAAATGGATGGAACCGGATTTTTTATGAAAAAGGGGGCAGGATTCATTGCTGGGAAAAAAGTTTTTCTTCCAAAGAACGGTTGGAGGACGTAATTCAAAAAATTGTGGCAAAAAACAATCGGGTAGTGAATGAAGCAAATCCCATTACAGATACCCGCTTGGAGGATGGTTCCCGGGTCAATATTGTTCTGGAGCCTATTGCCATCGACGGAGCCTGTATTTCTATTCGGAAGTTTCCTAAAAAACCCATTACCATGGAACAGTTGATAGCATTTCATGCTTTATCTCCGGAAGTGGCAGAATTTTTGAAATGTCTTGTAAAGGCAGGATATAATATTTTCATTTCAGGAGGGACAGGTTCCGGGAAAACCACTTTTCTCAATGCCCTTTCCGAATTTATTCCCGAAAAGGAAAGGATTGTGACCATTGAGGATTCCGCGGAACTGCAATTACAGGGGGCGGAGAACTTAATCCGTCTGGAAACCAGAAACGCAAATGTAGAGGGCGTGGAGGAAATCAGTATACGGGATTTAATCCGCACGGCACTGAGAATGAGACCGGACCGGGTCATCGTGGGGGAATGCCGTGGGGCAGAAGCATTGGATATGCTTCAGGCGATGAATACCGGACATGATGGGAGCCTCAGCACCGGACATGCCAATTCCTGTCAGGATATCCTAAGCCGTCTGGAAACCATGGTGCTTATGGGAATGGATTTACCCTTAAAAGCCATACGGGGACAGATTGCATCGGGAATAGATATTTTGGTTCATGTGGGACGAATGCGGGACGGAAGCAGAAAGCTGTTAGAAGTGACAGAAGTAGAAGGATTCGATGGAACGACGATTTTGTTAAATCCTATATGGAAATATGAAGAGAAGAGAAAAGGGGAAAACAAATGGGGAAGCTGGAGGTTGACAGGAGCATTAAAAAACACAGGAAAATTGCAGGCAGCCGGTTATGGGAATCTCTGCTCCCCTTGGGAATCACCGCCCTGATAGCCAGACTTTTTTACCGGAGCGTGGTGGCTTTGGTGTTATATGTTCCCATATCCCGGATTTGCATAAGATACCGCAGTAAAAAGCAGGAAGAGCAAAGAAAACGGAAGCTGAGAAAAGAATTTCAGGAGTGTATGGAGCTGGTGGCGGGAAATCTTCTGGCAGGCTATGCTCTGGAAAATGCATTTGCGGAGGCAGAAAAGGAACTGACAGAACTGTTAGGAGAAGAGAGTCCCATGAAAAAAGAGCTGGTAAAAATAAACCGGAAGATACAGATGAACCAACCTATAGAAAAAGTATTTGCAGAGTTTGCCCGGCAAAGCGGAGTGGAAGAAATCCAACAATTCTCAGAGGTAATGATATTTGCCAAAAGAAGCGGCGGTAATTTTGTCAAAATCATACAGGAGACTGCCCGGAACATTGGAGACAAAATTATGGTGGAGGAAGAGATAGAGACCATGATTGCAGCCAGAAAGCTGGAGCAGAAGGTTATGAATCTGGTTCCGCTGTTTCTGCTTGCCTATCTGGATATCGTTTCCGGGGGATATCTGGATGTCCTTTACGGTAATGTAGGAGGAGCCTTGTTAATGACGGTGTGTTTGGCTGTATATGGGGTGGCACTTCTGCTGGCGGAAAGGATGAGTCATATTGAAGTGTAAAGAATACAAAAAAGTAGCAGTGGTTCTAGGATTGCTATGTGTTTTGGCGGTGGCTGCTTCATGGGGACAGAGGGTCATTCGTGACGGAACCATAGAGCGGAAAGAAGCAGGGGAAGGAAGCCGGATAGAAAATATCAGTGCTTATGTAGATGGGCAAAAGTATGATATGACTGTGGAAGTAGGGGAGAGAAAACTTACAGAGGAAGAGGCACAGAAATTATTTAAAAAAGCGGAAAAAGAAATTGATAAAACATTTCTCGGAGCAAACGAAAGTCCAGAGAAGATTACACAGCCAATCGTTATGAAGGAAAGCTATCAAAAAGGGATGGTAGAGGCAACGTGGTATCTGGATCGTTTTGATGCGGTGGATACGGAAGGAAATCTTATCCGAGAGAAAATATCTTCCAAAGGTACGGTTGTAAATGCCCAGGTATGGTTGTCCTATCAGGAATACCAAGAGATATATCGCTTTTCTTTCATGGTATATCCGCCGAAATTGACCACGCAGGAAAAAATAGAGGAGGCACTGCAGGAAGCGGAGAAGGAAACGGAGAATCAGACAAAGCTGGTTCTTCCCACAAAGCTTGGAAAAAAAGAAATCCAATGGAAAAATCAAAAATCCCATAAGGTATTGTTGATTTTAATATTGGCGGGAATCATGCTGATGGTTTCTAAGGTAGCAGAAAAGGAGAAGGAACGAAGAGAAAAGAAAATAAGGGAAGAGGAATTGCTGTTGGCATATCCCCAGATGATATCAAGTCTGTCTGTTTTGCTGGGAGCAGGAATGACGGTTTCTAAGGCGTGGGAACGTCTGGTAAACCGATACCAGACAAATAAAAAGAAAGAGGAAATTCTTTATGAAGAAATGACCATTACATGGCATGAAATACAGGATGGTGTAGGAGAAAAAAGGGCATATGAAAATTTTGGGAGACGCTGTAATCTTCCGCCCTACAAAAAAATGGTGTCTATTATTACCCAAAATCTGAGAAAAGGTAGCCAAAGTGTGCGTCAGCTTCTGGAAAAAGAAGCAGACATTACCATGCAGCAGAGAAAAAACATGGCAAAAAAACAGGGAGAGGAAGCGGGAACCAAGATGCTGCTCCCAATGATGATGATGTTAGGAATTGTGATGGTGATTGTGATGGTTCCGGCAATCCTGTCGTTATAGGAGGGAAAACATGAATAAAGAAAACAAAATTACAAAAGAAATCAAACGTTTTTTATATGGGGAAGAGGGAATCGGAACAGTGGAGATGATACTAATTCTGGTGGTGTTAATCGGATTAGTGATTATTTTTAAAAGCCAGCTCACATCTCTTGTAAATACCTTGTTTGAAAATATTTCCGGCGATGCAAAGGGAATATAGAAAAAAGGCGGGCATTACCGTATTCCTGACGATGTTGTTGGCAATCTGCGGTTCCTTTCTGTTTGCCCTGTTGGAGACAGCAAGGGTAAAAGGACTGCACACCGAGGCACAGATGGTCGGTGATATGACCATAGAATCCATGTTTGCAGAATATCAGAAGAGTATCTATGAGGAATACGGAATCCTGCTGCTGGATGAATCCTATCAAACAGGAAAATTTGACGGAGAAAATCTGGAAAAAGAGTACATACGGTTAAATGATATCAATGGGGAAAAAGAAGGAATGTACAGCCTAAGGCTGTCCGGTTGTGAAGTAGAAGCATGTCAGTATGTGACAGATTATGGAGGGGCTCCCTTCCGGCGTCTGGCGGTGCAGAGCAGAAGCCCTTTTTTGACAGATTGGGAAGAACCGGAATTTGAGCAGGAAAAAGAGAACTATCAGAGGCTGAAAGAAGAAAATCAGGATGTGGAAGAGGTTCTTTTGGGGGATTTTTCCGCTTGTAATCAGTATGAAGAGGAAAAAAACCAAATAAATATTGTGGCAGAGTGGAGTCAGAATACCATTTTATCCAAGGTAATAAGGGATGAGAGCCTGTTGTCGTCAAAAGCAATCTCCCTAGAAGATACGCTGGAACATCGCAAAAGAAATCAGGGGAATATAAAAGGAGACAATGAAAATGCTTTCCTTGTGGAAAAGAAACTCTTTGCGGACTATCTGGAAGAAAAGATGGGAAGCTATACGGCACCGAAGGAGGATCATGCATTGGACTATGAATGGGAGTATATTCTAGCGGGAAAATCATCAGATAAAGAAAATTTGGCAGAGGTGTCGAAAAGTTTAATCAAGATTAGAGAATTGTCGAATATTGCGTATTTAGTAGCAGATGCGGAAAAATGTATGCAGGCACAGGAGGCGGCAGTTTTGGTAGCAGGATGGAGCCAGAATCCGGCAGTGGTGGAACTGGCAAAGTGGGGGATTCTCAATGCATGGGCATATCAGGAAAGTGTTTTAGATGTGCGGGCATTATTGGAGGGAGAGAAAATATCTTTTCTGAAAAATTCAGAAGAGTGGACCTTACAGACGGTGCCACCCCCACTGGCAATGTCAGAGTTTTATACGGCAAAAAACTGTGAACAGGGTTGGGACTATGTCACGTATCTGAAATTCCTCTTATATATACAGGATGAAGAGGAGGTAAATTACCGCTCCATGGATATTATAGAAGCAAATATTAGCAAAAAGGAAGGAATTCCATTAAAAATGGACCATATGGTGGTCTATTTGAGGATAAAAAGTACATACGAAGCAGAACCGCTTTTTTGGAACCATATAGGATTGGATACCGAAAAAATTCATGGCTTCACATTGGAAACAATAGAGGAATACTCCTATTTATAAAATGAAAGAAAGCAGGTGCAGGGATATGTCTCTGTTTGCAGAAGAAAAGAAAAGCATAAGAAAAAATGAAATAAAATCTCTCTCGGAACAAATCGATTATGTACACTCCTTCTGTAAAAAGACCCATAAGAAGAAAAGAAAAAAATCGCAGACAGAGGCATAT
>USPJ01000075.1 GCA_900556645.1 uncultured Lachnospiraceae bacterium | reverse complement strand
TCCGTCCACAGGGTATATCCTGCAATCAGAACTCCGGTTCCTGCAATAAAAAAAGCACGAATACGATTTTCTTTGTTCATAGTATCAGTATTCGCACTTTTTTTTATTTTATACAAATTATCTCAACAAATGTAATTTTTTGAAAATTCGAACCAATGTAGCTCCCTTCGGGAAGGAATATAGTTTTTCTTCATCCAGTCCCCGGAATAAAAGCAGGAAGAATATGTAAATCACCCCGCCCAGCACAATGCTGATAATCGTCACCGGAGCATTTCGCTTCATGACACGGAACAGGATATCATAAATAAAGTATACCGCTACGCCCATAATTCCCGCTGCCAATGCCGGAATGATAAAGGTCTTTGCCACCTCCTGATGATATCTGGTGTAACGCTTCAAAGAGCGTCCGTTCAACATGCACATAAACAATGCAAAAAAGGCATTGGCAATGACTACGGAATAGATCCCCAGTTTCATGCCATACATACAGAACAGCAACACACCGATATGAAGCACCAAGGCTATCAAGGCATTTTTTACCGGAGCACGCATACGGTTAATTCCCTGTAACAGACCGTTGGTAAGAGTGGACAGGGAATAAAAGATGATGGATACAGCTCCAATCTGTAGAAGAACCTCTATGGTTCTGCCGTCATCCCCAAATAAAAGCTGCATAATCGGAGATGCCAGAACTCCGATTCCCACAGCACAAGGAAAGGCTATGACCATGACAAAACGAATGGATGAATTGATTCTCCGCCGTACTAAGCCCGCATCCCGTTTGGCATAGGCCTCTGCCAGACTGGGCACACAGGAAGCTGCCATTGCAGAGGCAATGGAAATCGGCACATTGGTCAGAACCTTGTATTTTCCCGAAAAGATTCCCCACCATTCATCAATTTTATTGCTATTGTAGCCCTGAAGCAGAGATACGTTTTTATAAATTCCCTGGTCAATGACAGAACTGATATTATAAATCGTAGTACTTAACAATACCGGAACGATGGTAAGCAGTAAAATTCTTAAGATATAGCCATAACTTTCCGTTTTTCTGGTACGATTTCGCCGCATTTTTTTCTTGAATACCGGAGCGTAGGTCGCAAATACAAAGATAGAAAAGAGCAAGGCAAACACAGCACCCATGGCAGTACCAAGGGTACCTCCCGCAGCACCGTATGCTGCTGCATAGTCCTTGCCGTTTCCAAGAACGGCTGCAACACGTTTTCCGTAAGAAGCAAGCATATAAGCTGCCCATACACTGACTACCGCATTGATAATCTGTTCAATAATCTGGGATACCGCACTGGGCATCATGGTGCCCAGTCCTTGGAAAAAGCCTCGCATAACCCCTAGAATCGCCATAACCGCCAAGGTAGGCGCCAATACTTTTAAAGCAAAAATACTGAGTGGCGTCTTCATCAGATCGGTAATAAATTCCGCACCGAACCATACAATCAGCATGGCTATGACACCGGAACACACAGCAAATAAGAATGCTCCTTTAAACACCCTGAAAGCATTCTTATAATCGCCCTTTGCTACCCGTGTGGATACCAGCTTCGACACAGCCATCGGAAGGCTGTAAGACGAAATCAGTAAAAACAGACTATATATTTCATAGGCACAGCTATAATAACTATTGCCATTGTCATCTATAATCGCCGTAAGCGGAACTCTGTAAATAAGTCCGATAATACGGCTGATAATAGATGCAATCGCCAGAATCGACCCCTGTACCAAAAAGCCGGATTCTTTTTTTCTGTCATTGTCCATAAAAAACCTCAAAAATTAGTTTGCAGCCTCATACTCCTCTTCGCTACTATAGAATGAAATTTTATCTGCATAAGTATCCTGTACAACGCAGACCCAAGTTTTACCCTGATTTAAAGTGATTTCATTTCCACTGGTATCATAGTAGCGGGCAGGTTCTCCGTCCCCTGCTTTTTTCCATGTAACCGGAATCACTTTTCCGTTGGTAATATAGTAACCGTTTCCGCCGGAAGTGGTATTGATATTCAAATATTTTCCATCTTCTTCGTAGTTCCATTTACAGCACTGAATCAGAATATTTTTAAAGGTAAGTTGATTTTCGGTTGCCTTATCAATCTGCTCTTCGCCATACTCATAACGTTTGTAAACGCCTTTTTTACTGTCATAGACAAACCATGGCTTATCTACGGCATATCCCGGCTGAACCACAACGGCGTCATCTCCGTCCAGCTGAACTTCCGCATCATCTGCCGCAAACTGATAATGACCTGAAGAATATTTTGCGGAAAGCTCGGTGTCATAGCCCAGCTTCTCAATTCCTTTGTCGATTCCCTCTCCGCTGATAAATGCATTGTGGGGTTTTTTACGGTTTTTATCCCGAGTAAAGCATTCTTTTTCCATAACCAGACCATTGATATTGTCCACGCTGCTGTTTAAGTAAGGCTCTGCGTAAACTGCCTGTCCGAAATGCACATAGATGGCATTGAATTCATTTGCAAACTGTGGAAAATACAGACGGCAGCTACGGACAGAACCGATTTTTTCAAGTTCTGAATAATCCTGATAAATTGCCATCATTCTGGTAAGACCGCCCTCCACCGGACATTCGTAAATAATGTCGGCGGCCTCTGTTCCGTACTGTGGAAGTGCCACCTCAATGTTATTAATCATAACAGCCACCGGTCTCTTATTTACCAGAGACTCATCTATCCATTTCCCGGTCAAGAGGCTTTTTGCCTCGCCCTCATGGGTGTCTTTTTTTACTTCCTGTTTCTCTGTTTTTGGTTCTTCCTCTGTGGTATCCTTCTTACATCCAACCAGTAAGGCAGACACGGAAAGAGCCAAAAGTAATGTTGTAATCCATTTCTTCATGTAGAAAACCCTCCCTTATGTTATCTTGTAATCTGCAAAGAATCCAAGATAGCCTTTTGTTTATGTTCCATAATTGCCGCCTCTTCCGGTTTCATATGGTCATACCCGAAAAGATGCAGCATACTATGCGTGATTAAAAAAGCAAATTCCCGTTCTGTGCTGTGGCCGTATTCTTCCGCCTGCTCCAGCACCTTAGGAACAGAAATCACAATATCTCCCAAGATTAATTCTCCCGTATCCGGGTTAAAATTATCCTCTGTACTGTCTTCTATTTTTGAAAAGTCTCCCGGTGTGTCATAGGCAATCATCGGAAAAGATAACACATCCGTTGGCCGTTCTATTTCCCGGTAGTTCTGATTCATTTCAGCAATGGTTTCATTGTCCACTAAAAACAGATTGATTTCTGATTCATAGGGAAAATTTTCACTGTCTATTGCTGCATTTATAACACGATTTGCCGTTTCCTTGTAGTCGAAGGAAAACGGTATCTGTACCTCTTCTTCAATGGTAATTGTCAAAACAGATGATCCCCTTTCACTAAAAAATCTCTGATTTCCAGAAACTGATTCATTCCCAGTCCTGATTCGTCATAAATTCCGGTTGCCGATTCCTCATTCAAGGTCTGATAGATAACCATATCCTGATTCCAGTTGGAGGAAAAAGTTTCTTTATCCAACAAATTCAGCTTGGTTACCACCCGGTCTACCATATGTACGATTGCCGATTCCTTGGAGGAAATAGGGCAAAGCACACCGTTATATTCCTTGAGAATCTGTATCAGCTCCTTGGGAAAGCAAACGTTTTCTGCAAGGGTCACGCCATTTTCAATATAGGGTTCCCCTTCCATCCGACCGATACGGTAATAAAATCCTGCCGCTCTGCATAGTTTTTCATTTACCCCTATTAACATGGCACAGGTTCCGCAGATATCCGACACCCGCAACGCATGGGAATAATCCATCTCTGAAAACTTGCGGATGGACTGTACCAAAGGATAGTCCGGCTGAAGAATCTTTGTGTAGGGCAATTCCTCCGCCTCTGCCGCTTCTGTCCGAAACAGCCGCAGAACAAAATCCATAAATGCCAGATTTAAAGCGGCATTACCTGCAAATAACAGAAACATTTTCCATTCCATTACCAGATACTGAGTATAATAGCAGGCACTCTCTATTACGATTGTACCAAAAAACACCAACAAATGCACCCATAAATGTAAATGGTTCTTTCTGGCTGCATCTGCCAATACGACTCCCAGAAGGGTCAGCAGCATAAATGCAGTCATAATATGCAAATCCTGCTTTAATGCCACCACAAACAGTACATTCTGGAAAATCCCTGCAATCAACGCCGTTGTGGTATTGGACAACAGGGTCATAGCTACCGCAAATCCAAAGACCAGATTCATGTATTCCGGCAGAAAAGAACAGCCATAGCTGATGACCAGTCCCAAAACATAAACAAGGGCAATCAGGGAAAAATCATTGCTGTCCTTAAAAGGAAGTGCATCCGCCAGTCGCTGCTGTTCCAGATGATAGATAAACACTGCCAGAAACACCGCATCAATAAATATAAAGTTCAGTGCAACATCTAAAGAAATTCCGGTACGAAATCCCAATAAAAATGTAAATACTACCGTGGCAAGCGAAATGACTACTATGGGAACGGCTCTCTTTTTTACAAATCGTTCCTGATTCATTTCTCCGCCCTCGTCTTTTTCCTATTTTGATTTTTTACAGTTTTCTTTTGGCTCTTTTTCTCATATTCCTCGTATGCCTGTACAATTTTTTGTACCAACGGATGACGTACCACGTCACTGCTGGTAAGTCGGCAGATAGAGATCTCTTCCACTTTCCGCAGTACCCGCAAAGCCACATCCAGACCGGAAACTGCTCCCTTCGGCAAATCCTTTTGGGTTTCATCTCCGGTAATTACTACCTTGGAGCCAAAACCGATACGGGTTAAGAACATCTTCATCTGTGCCGGTGTGGTATTCTGAGCTTCATCCAGAATGATAAAGGCATTGTCCAGAGTCCGTCCACGCATATAAGCCAACGGTGCCACTTCGATAAGTCCCTTTTCCATGTTTTTCTGGAAGGATTCCGCCCCCATAATCTGATAAAGGGCATCATATAAAGGTCGCAGATAAGGGTCTACCTTGCTCTGCAAATCTCCCGGAAGAAATCCCAGCTTCTCTCCTGCTTCTATGGCAGGTCTGGAAAGGATGATTCTTCCCACCTCTTCGTTTTTGAATGCTGTAATTGCCATTGCCATCGCCAGATAAGTCTTTCCGGTTCCCGCCGGACCGATACCAAAGACAATCATTTGCTTGCGGATAGCATCTACATACTGTTTTTGCCCCATGGTTTTTGGTTTAATCGGCTTTCCATTGATGGTATGGCAGATACAATCGCTGTCAATCTGTGTCATTACGGAAACCTCTTCATCCTTGGCAGATAAATCCAAGGCATAGTTTACCTGCTGTTCTGTAATGATGTTGCCCCGTTTGCTCAATTCCACTAATTGCAGGAATACGCAGGAAGCACTCTTAACATTCGCTTCTTCGCCCAGAATCTTCATTCCACCGTCCCGGACTACAACCGTAACATTAAGAGTGCGTTCAATTTTCTTGATATTTACATCACAGCCGCCAAAAACATTTGCCATATGCTCTGACGGAATATCTAAAATCACTTCATTCAGACTCATTTTCTATATTTCCTTCTTCTTTCGGCACTTCCAGTTGCTTGGTATCCTGATAGATTCCAAACTTTTCATTTGCAGTTATGGTGCCCTTTAATACATACTCATTTTTCTCTGTATCCATAATAACATTTTTTTCTATAATTTGAACCCCTTTTTCTTCTAATTTTGAAAGAAATACTTCCAGGTTCGCCAATGCTATCTGTTTCGCTTCTTTTTTGGATACCTCATGGGTTTTCTTCTCATATTCCCGATAAGTGTCCTTTTGCAGATAAAAAGGAAGATAAAAGTTCTTCATGATTTTCAACTGCTTTTTTTCTGTTTCTTTTTCATAAAGGCGATAGGGTTTTCCCACAGAAGGAAGTTCTACATATTTTTTCTTGTACCAGAACCCGTAACGCTGCTTTTCTTTTCCGGTAAAAACTTTTTGCTCTATCTGTTTGGGAACTCTATATTCGTAGGAATATGTAGTTTTTGCAATAATATCCGCATCTGCTTTGCAGTATTTGTATTCTTTTACCTCCCCGATGTCATCCCGAATCTCAATTCTGCCCAACACCAGAATTTTCCCCTTTTTCACCTTATCTCCGGCTTTTACCTGCGGAACGCCGCTTCTGGTAATAATACTTTGAATGACTCCGGTTTTATCTGCCACGATATCCTGCGGCATTTCCTCCGTTTTTTTGTCTTCTACAGCAGGACTTACTTTTACTTTCATTGTACAATTATAAGCATTATACACCATTCTTTTATATTTAACTTTTGTATTTCGATATTTGATGATTTCTTGTATTTCAAAGAATTGATCATCATCATTATCAAAAAGTGTTAAATATTTTCTTTGCAAATTTTCTTGCAAAGAAACTTCAAAATCTTGGCTTT
>USPJ01000074.1 GCA_900556645.1 uncultured Lachnospiraceae bacterium | reverse complement strand
GGAAAGGCTTCTGCTCGTAGGATACCTTTACCATATATACTTTACAATCCAAATCAAAGTAAGAACATGCCATGGAAAGTGCGGTTCCCCACTGACCTGCTCCGGTTTCTGTGGTGACGCCCTTTAAACCCTGCTTTTTTGCATAATAAGCCTGAGCAATGGCTGAATTCAGCTTATGGCTTCCACTGGTATTATTTCCTTCAAATTTGTAATAAATCTTTGCCGGAGTCTGTAATTTTTCTTCCAGACAATAAGCACGTACCAATGGTGACGGACGATACATTTTGTAGAAATTCCGAATTTCTTCCGGAATATCAATATATGCATCTGTATCATTTAATTCCTGTGCCACCAATTCGTCACAGAATACATGACCCAGCTCTTCTGCTGTCATCGGCTGCAAAGTTGCCGGATTCAAAAGAGGTGCCGGTTTGTTCTTCATATCCGCACGGACATTATACCATTGGGTCGGCATCTCACTTTCTTCTAAATAAATTTTATACGGGATTTCTTGTTTTTTCATAGGTACTTTACTCCTCCATTTTTCTCGTATTGTATTACAAACCGATTTTTTTTACAATAGATTACAAAAACTTTTTCTTCTTAAATATCCAAAGACTGATGATTACCACCAGAATACTGACGATAATTACCACAGGGTATCCGTAGACCCAAGTCAGTTCCGGCATATGGGTGAAGTTCATTCCATACCACCCTGCAATCAGAGTCAATGGCAAAAATACAGTGGTAACGATGGTCAGAACTTTCATGACATTGTTCTGACGGATACTGATTTCCGACTGGTACACATCCTGAACCTGCATGGCGTATTCCCGCAGTACTTGAGTCTCCTCCTGAAGCCGTGCTGCACGGTCTGCAAAAATCCGAAATGACGCTGCCTCCTTTTTACCAAAGAAATCCAACTCATTCTCATACAGGTTTTCTCCCAAATCCGCCAACTGACTGTAATAACGATAGAATCTGGAAATCTCTTTTTTTAGCTGGAGCATACGATAGTTGAAATTTTTGCCTTCATCCTCCACCATATGTTCCTCCAATTTCATGATTTCTTTCTCCAAGGCCGCCAGATAAATCAAATCATCATCCACCAACGACACTAAAAAATCATATAAAAATCGTTCCAGTGAATAGCCTTTTCGCAGCTTCTGGGACATAATTTTTTTGATACTTGCTTCTACCAATCCTGTATCATCAATGAAAATCAGTTTTTTTTCCAGAATATAAAAGGCGAAGCCCATATTTTTGTCATGTTCTTTTTTGATGGGAATATGGAAAGTTCCGAACAGATAATTGGGATGGTTTTCCAGCTTACAAAAATGGATATTATCCTCGCTCTGATTCAGCAGATAGGTTGCCCGAATGTCCATTTCCTGTTCCCATTCCTTTTGAGTAAAAACTGCCACGGTGTTTTGTTCATGCTTCCACTCTGTAAGATCCGACTCTTCCATCCTGTCTTTTCTTATCTCGTAAAACATTCTGTCGCCTCCTTACCTCTTACTATCCATCATAACACACTTCTTGCCTCTTTATAAAAAAATCGAAAAGAATTTCTTTGCTAATTACATTTTTTTACCAATTCTTACAACAACCCTTGGTTATAATTTTGCTTGCTCTGGCACATACTTCTGGTATACGGAAGAATGTTCCAAGAATATGAATATAATAGCAAACAATTGCAGAAAGGATCTTTATGAAAGAACCATACCGAATTAGGCAGGCTGTGGCAGTTGCCGCTTTTGCATCCGCTCTTGCTGTCTGTTCTTACGCCGGGGACAATCCCGACAGCCAACAGACCGCCGATGCTCCTACGGAACTTCACATGACCTGCGAAAAGGAAAAAAAGAATAAGGATGTGGTTGCTGCTTCTTATATCAGCAGCCCCGACCAAAGCAAAAGCGATATTGAATACGAGGAACTAAACGGTTCCATCCAGACCACGGTGTATGCCAAGCAATATGTCACACTGACAAAGGAACACCTGATACCCAATGTCCTGCTGACTGCCTATGAAGCCAGCGAGGTAAGCTGCGGAGCGTCTGCCGATGGAATCACCAAAACCGGAACACGGGTTGCTGCGGGAAGAACCATTGCAGTGGACCCAAAAGTCATACCCTTGGGAAGTAGAGTGCGAATTAACGGTCACACCTACATCGCCGAGGACGTAGGGGGAAAAATCAAAGGAAACCGTATTGATATTTATATGAATACCGTAGAGGAATGTCTATGTTTTGGAACCCGATACGCAGATGCCGTATGGCTGGAAGAATACGATGCTGTACAAACCATTAAATATACTTTCGAAAACGGAACTCTGATTGCACAGGAAGTGGTGCAGGAAGAAGTTATTAAATAAAAGGGCTATAAAAAATCCCTTCAAAAAGGGGCTGTTGCAAAAAGATTAATCCTTTTTACAACAGCCCCTTTTGGACTCTCTTACCGTCTTTTATGTTTTAGTAATTCTCTTTTCTTACTTCAAAATAGCTCTTGGAATATCCGCAAACCGGACATACCGTCGGGGCTTTCTTGCCCATTACCAGATGACCGCATACACGGCACTCCCACATAGCTTCTTCGCCTTTTTCAAATACCTGCTGCATCTCAACATTTTTCAGTAATGCACGATATCTCTCCTCGTGAGCTTTCTCAATAGCTCCCACTTTACGGAAACGCTCTGCCAGCTCCGGGAATCCCTCTTCCTCTGCATCTTTTGCAAAACGGTCATACATATCGGTCCACTCGTAATTCTCACCTTCTGCTGCATGTAAAAGGTTCTCTGCGGTACTTCCGATTCCGCCTAATTCCTGGAACCATACTCTTGCATGCTCCTGCTCGTTTCTGGCTGTTTTTAAGAAAAGCTCTGCTAACTGCTCGTAACCTTCCTGAATAGCGATATTCGCAAAATAAGTATATTTATTTCTTGCCTGACTTTCTCCAGCGAATGCATCCTGCAAGTTTTTCTCTGTCTTAGTTCCTGCATATGGATTTTCTCCGGATGCTTCCTCTACCTTCTCGAATTTATCTGCCGGCTGCTTACATAATGGACAGATAAAATCTGCCGGAAGGTCTCCCTCACACTCATGAACATATCCACAAACATTACAACGATATTTACTCATTCTATTTCCTCCTATGTCATATTTTATGCTATGCGGATATTATATCACATCTTTTTTTAAATTTCACTATCTTTTTAAAAATAATTCCTATTATTGTTTTATTGCTCTCCATAGTCTGAAAACCTGTTCTGACGTATCTGTCAGATTCTTTTTTGCATTTTGCGGCTTCTATGGGAGCCTTCCCTTTAGGGAATCTATTGCTACCACTACTCTCATATTTGTCTGCTTCCCACCTTATCATGTTATGTTTTTAGCACAAATATCCTCCATACAGCATTTTTCACAGTGGGGTGTGGTTCTTGCGGTACACACATCTCTACCGTGGTATACCAGCCTATGGCAAAAATCACTTCCCTCTTCCGGTGGAATTAATTTCCACAATGCCATCTCCACTTTCTTCGGCTCCTTCACTCCATCCACCAGACCCATACGATTGACCAGACGGATACAATGGGTATCGGTCACAATTGCCGGCTTTCCAAAGACATCTCCCATAATCAGATTGGCACTTTTCCTGCCTACTCCCGGCAGCTTTAACAATGCATCAAAATCGTCCGGCACCTTGCCGCCGTATTGGTCTCTTAGGATTTTCATACAGGTACTGATATCTCTGGCTTTGCTGTGTCCCAATCCGCAAGGCTTCACAATTTTTTCAATCTCTTCCACCTCTGCTTCTGCCAAAGCCTCCACAGTAGGATATTTTGCATACAATTCCTGTACCACCACATTGACTCTGGCATCCGTACACTGTGCTGCCAGCCGCACACTGACCAGCAGCTTCCATGCCTGATTATAATCTAAGGTACATCCTGCATCGGGATATTCTTTTTTTAACCGCTGAATAGCTTCCAACGCCAACGCTTCTTTTGTCATTGATACCCTCTCTTTTCCTCTGAAATCATTTAAAATCGTTTACAATACTATCGTAATTTATCGGTTTATAGAACTGTTCTCTTACATCTCCCATCTGGGGATTTCCCAATATCCACATGATTTTTGTCAGTACCGCTTCTAGGGTCATGTCATAGGATTCCAACAGATTACATTCTTTTTTTATCTCGTTTCCCACCTGATAGATGGTCATATCGCTTCCCTCATGCACCACCTGCGTCGCCATTACCACTGCCTTTTTCGGGTATTTTTTGCACAGGCGGTAAAAAGCCTCTGCCAGAGAATGGGGAATCCCTCCCACACCGAAGCTTTCCACGATGATTCCCTGATACTGTTCAAATATGGGCTGTAAGATTCCTTCACTCATTCCCGGCGTCAGCTTTAACAAAAATATCCGGTGTTCCAGATTTTCATAGAAGTTCACTTCTTCCCGGAATTTTTCCATAGGGATATATCGCATAATTTTCCCATTTTGTATCATGGCAAGACAAGGAAAATCTATACTGGAAAAAGCATTGTAGCTTTTGGAACGAATCTTTTTGGCTCTGGTTCCGGCAATCACTTTCCCATCAAATACAATCTGCACTCCCTGAGACTGACTGTCTGCCGCATATAAGAAACTGTCCCACAGATTGGTCTTGGCATCTGTGATATCCATATTGATTGGCCGCTGTGCTCCGGTAATGACGATTGGCTTATCCGAGTTCTGTATCATATAGGATAACGCCGCTGCGGTATATGCCATGGTATCCGTGCCGTGAGCAATGACAAACCCGTCGTAGTTTTTGTATTCCTGACGGATGGTCTTTACCAGAATGCTCCAATGCTTCGGTTCCATATTGGTACTGTCTATATTAAAGGGCTGAACCGTTTCCACCTGACAAATCTCTTTTATCTGAGGTATGTAGGAAATCAATTCCTCCGGTGTGATTTGAGGTGTCAGACCGTTTTCGGTTTTCTTGGATGCAATGGTGCCTCCGGTTGCAATCAGTAATATTTTTTTCATTTTCTTTTCCTGCTTATCATGATAATGTTTTTATGGTATATAATCCATGTCTGTTACAATAACAATAAAATCTTCCGGAGCCTCTGATTTTAAATCTTGCTTCTGCATTTCCCTCAGGATACAGTTTTGCAATGTCAAAGACTCCGTCTGAAGCATATGCCAAAAATGAGATATAATGTTCCTTTGTCATTTCATGGTTCACGGTCACAAAATACTCATCTTCTATTTTTTCCACCTGAATGATATGCTTTTCATCCTGCTCCTCCGCTTCCAGCAATGGCAATACGATGCCGCAACAGCTCACAACTGCTTCGCCAATGCTGTGAATCACATTTCCGCATACCGGGCAGACATACAAAGCTGATTTCAGAATATCGGCAGAACGGTTGTTATTTGTGATATCATTCCCTGACAACAGTTCTATGGTGGATATATTAAGTGCCTTTGCGATTGGCTCAAGCAAGGTTATGTCAGGATACCCCCGACCATTCTCCCACTTTGAAACTGTCTTATCACTGACGTTCAGCATTTCTGCCAGTTCTACCTGCGTAAGTTTTTGCTTTTCTCTGAGCCTTTTTATCACGGCTCCTGTCACATATTGATTCATTTGATAACCTCCTTTTGGGAAAATGTTATCATTGGCGTTGCCTGCATACAACCTACGCAGGGTAGAGAGTTTAACCTATTTCTTCTTTACCGGTAGACAAACCTCTGTAACAAATTCATCCGGATTCTGCGTCTCGTGGGGACTCACATGATAAATGTTCGTCATCGGTCCGTCTGTTTCATATCCGTTTGCTTCTGCCCATGCATATACTGCCGAATACACCTCTCCTTTTCCCAGCCTTTCTATGGCTGTATCCAGAAGTCTCATGCGACATGCCACAGGCAGTTGCTCCTCACTGTAATAACGATAACCCGTAAATGGATCGATCTCCACAGGTTTCAATAAGTCTATCTCATCATAATGACGCAGCATACGAATGCTGACTCTGGTAAGTTTTGAAAAATCTCCGATTTTCAACATTCGGACGTCCTCCTATCAGTTGTTTTTGAGCTCAAATATAGGATAAGACCTGCCACTATGTGAGAGTCAATAGTTTTTTATTGAACCCTTTTATAATATTTCCAAAAGTTGATGGTTTCTTTTAAATCTTCTTCATCCGTAAATAGATTCAGCTCTTTTGCTACTTCAATAGCAAAATCCACATATGCATTTGCCCGTGCCGTTATCACATGATGATCGTTTTCGATATCCGAATCTGTAGAGTGGGTGGATTCTATTCCGTTTAAGATTCCTGCCTCATCCAACAAATCCACTCCGGCACAAATGGCGGCAATCAGAACTCCTCTTTTCTTTAATTCCTGCAAATATGCTCTTACTTTCCCGTTGTTGATATTGGAAATATCTCCTCCCGGTACGATAAAACTTCTTATCTCTTTTGTGTCCACATCATCTAATGCCATATCCAC
>USPJ01000073.1 GCA_900556645.1 uncultured Lachnospiraceae bacterium | reverse complement strand
AGGAGCAGCAGGAAAAGTATTCAGCATTGATGCTGAAGTAGGAACAGCCGTAAAGAAAGGTGACACTGTTGTAACCTTAGAGATTATGAAGATGGAGACACCTGTTGTAGCACCTGAAGACGGAACAGTTGCAAGCATTGACGTAACTGTAGGACAGGCGGTAGAAGCAGGAGCTTTATTAGCAACCTTAAAATAATTGAGCAGGAGGACGAATTATGAGCTACGTAGGAGAAACAATGTCAAACCTCCTGCATCAGACAGCATTCTTAAATCTGACATGGGGAAACTTTGTCATGATTGCGATTGCTTTTATCTTCCTTTTCTTAGCAATTAAGAAAGGATACGAACCATTGCTGTTAGTACCGATTGCCTTTGGTATGCTGTTGGTAAACATTTACCCGGATATCATTGCAAGCCCGGAAGAGACCAGTAATGGTGTAGGTGGTTTACTGTATTATTTTTATTCATTAGATGAATGGTCAATCTTACCATCCCTGATTTTCTTAGGTGTTGGTGCCATGACCGACTTTGGACCGTTGATTGCAAACCCAATCAGTTTCTTATTGGGAGCAGCAGCACAGTTTGGTATTTTCTCTGCTTACTTCCTTGCAATCCTGATGGGATTCAATGACAAGGCGGCAGCGGCAGTATCTATAATCGGTGGTGCAGACGGACCGACCTCTATTTTCCTGGCGGGTAAGCTGGGGCAGACGGGACTGATGGGTCCGATTGCGGTGGCGGCATATTCGTATATGGCGTTGGTTCCGATTATTCAGCCGCCGATTATGAAATTATTTACAACCAAAAAAGAGCGTGCCATTAAGATGGAGAACTTAAGACCGGTATCCAAGTTAGAGAAAATTTTATTCCCTATCATTGTTACTACCATTGTATGTCTGATTCTTCCGACAACAGCACCATTGGTTGGTATGTTAATGCTGGGTAACTTATTCCGTGAGTCAGGAGTTGTTCATCAGCTTTCCGAGACAGCATCCAACGCGTTGATGTATATCGTTGTTATTTTACTGGGTACCTCCGTAGGTGCTACCACCAGTGCAGAGGCATTCTTAAATATAACAACAATCAAAATCGTAGTTCTTGGTCTGGTTGCATTTATGTTTGGTACAGCAGCCGGAGTATTGTTTGGTAAATTATTGTGTGCAATTACAAAAGGAAAGATTAACCCGTTGATTGGTTCTGCCGGAGTTTCTGCGGTTCCGATGGCAGCCCGTGTATCTCAGAAGGTAGGTGCGGAAGAGGATCCTACAAACTTTTTACTTATGCATGCAATGGGACCGAATGTTGCCGGAGTTATCGGTACTGCGGTTGCAGCCGGAGTATTTATGGCAATCTTTGGAATTTAGGAGGAGAATATCATGGCAGAAGTTATAAAAAAACCATTAAAAATTACAGAAACCGTACTGCGTGATGCACATCAGTCAATGATTGCCACCAGAATGCCGACAGAAGAAATGTTGCCGATTATCGACAAGATGGATAAGGTTGGCTATCATGCAGTAGAGTGTTGGGGCGGAGCTACTTTCGATGCATCCTTACGTTTCCTGAAAGAGGATCCGTGGGACCGTCTTAGAAAATTAAGAGATGGATTCAAGAATACAAAATTACAGATGTTATTCCGTGGACAGAATATCTTAGGTTACCGTCCATACGCAGATGATGTGGTAGAGTATTTCGTACAGAAATCCATTGCAAACGGTATTGATATCATTCGTATTTTCGACTGTTTGAACGATGTTCGTAACTTGCAGACAGCCGTAACCGCTTGTAATAAAGAGAAAGGTCATGCACAGGTTGCATTATCCTATACTTTAGGAGATGCCTATACATTAGATTACTGGATGACCATGGCGAAAAAAGTTGAGGATATGGGTGCTGATTCCTTATGTATCAAGGATATGGCAGGACTTTTGGTTCCGACAAAAGCAACCGAACTGGTACAGGCATTGAAGGATGCAACCAGCTTACCGATTGAGCTTCATACACACTATACTTCCGGTGTTGCTTCTATGACATACATGAAAGCTGTAGAGGCAGGCTGCGATATCATCGATACCGCAATGTCACCGTTTGCTCTTGGTACTTCCCAGCCTGCAACTGAGGTTATGGTAGAGGCATTCAAGGGAACAGAATTTGATACCGGACTGGATCAGAACCAGTTGGCAGAGATTGCTGATTACTTCCGTCCGTTCCGTGAGGAATGTTTGGAGAACGGTTTGATGAATCCAAAGGTATTAGGCGTAAACATCAAGACCTTATTATATCAGGTACCGGGTGGTATGTTATCCAACCTGATTTCCCAGTTAAAAGAACAGGGCAAAGAAGATAAATACGAAGAAGTACTGGCAGAGGTACCTCGTGTTCGTAAAGATTTAGGTGAGCCACCACTGGTAACACCTTCTTCTCAGATTGTAGGTACTCAGGCAGTGTTCAACGTACTGATGGGAGAACGTTACAAGGTGGCAACCAAAGAGACCAAGGATGTATTGCTTGGAAAATATGGTCAGACTGTAAAACCATTCAACCCTGAAGTAGTAGAGAAGGTTCTGGGCGAAGAGAAAAAGAACGCCATTACCTGTCGTCCGGCAGATTTACTTGAGCCGGAGCTGGAGACTTTGGAGAATGAGATGAAACAGTGGAAACAGCAGGATGAGGACGTTCTGACTTATGCATTGTTCCCACAGGTAGCAACAGAGTTCTTCAAATACCGTGAGGCACAGCAGACAAAGGTAGATCAGAATATTGCTGATACAAAAAACGGAGCATATCCGGTATAATCAGAGTTTAAAAAGCGAAAAAGAGGAAACATTTTGTTGTTTCCTCTTTTTGTTTTGTAAAAATATTTGAGGAGTTTTATAGTCAAAAATCAAGTGGACAATTTTAATGAAAATTGCTATGATTATTAAATAAGGTTTTACGATTGAGAAGGTACGATAGATGAAACTGTGGGAAATTGAACAGGGAGAACAAATAAGGGTTGTAGCTAGTACAGAAAAAAGTAAACTTGAGCAAACAGCATTTATAGAATTCTCCAAAGACGGGGTAATCTTTGTGAAGCCTATGTATTATGAGGGACAGCTTTTGAACTTTGATGGGGAACGCCTTAAAATCAGTGTGGTTTACATTGTAAATAATGAAAAACCTATGGTTTGGGAGGGGTGTACTATTCGTTATGTTCAGACTAAGACACAGAAATACCATGCTATCTTTTGTAAAAGAGACGGTATACATCTGAACAGACGTCAGGCATTCCGACAGTATTTGGGTATTCTCGGAAAACTGATGGTTGAAAGTACAAGAGAACGAAAAGAAGTCATTGTCAAAAATATCAGTACTACAGGAGCCCTCTCTCATATTTCTTGCCGCACCAAAAAACCGTTTCGGCATATGCAAAGCTGCCGGGTCCAAACCACCGGACAGGGTTCTTCCGCTAGGCGGCACCACTAAATTGTAGGCTCTTGCCAGTCTCGTAATGGAATCCAACAGAATCATTACATCACGCTTATGCTCCACCAAACGTTTTGCCCGCTCAATAACCATCTCGGAAACTCTTCTGTGATGTTCCGGCAACTCATCAAAGGTGGAATAGATTACCTCCACATTGTCTCCGCAGATTGCCTCCTTGATATCCGTTACCTCCTCCGGACGTTCATCAATCAGAAGGATAATCAGGTGCATTTCCGGGTTGCTCTTTACAATGGATTTTGCAACGGCTTTTAACAGGGTGGTCTTACCTGCCTTTGGCGGAGATACAATCATACCACGCTGTCCCTTTCCAATCGGCGATACCAAATCCACAATCCGCATTGCCATGTTGGTTCCCCGTCCGTGATCCAAATGCAATCTTTCATCCGGGAAAATCGGCGTCAAATCCTCAAAGTTCTTTCGTTTCTGAGCCTCCGACGGATGATATCCATTGATGGTTTTTACATATAACAAAGCGGAGAATTTTTCTCCCTGAGTTTTTACTCTGGTATTTCCTTTGATAATATCTCCGGTTTTCAAATCAAACTTCCGAATCTGGGAAGGGGATACATATACATCCTTCTCTCCCGGAAGATAGTTCTCACACCGAATAAAGCCGTATCCATCCGGCATAACCTCCAAAATTCCTTCGGTTGTAATTCCGCTGTCCAAACTCATCTCCGTCTCACCCGGAAATGTTTTTTCTTTTCCTTCGGTTTTCGGAGCAGAACCTGCTGTGCCGGATGACTGTTTCTTTTCCTCCTCATCCTTTGCAAGCATTGCCTCTACTAACTCTGCTTTCTTCATTGATGTCACTTTGCCGATTCCCCTGCTTTTCGCCAAGTCACGCAAAACGGAAACAGACAAACTCTCATATTTCTCTCTCATTCTTTTCTCCTTAACTGCCTGGAATACATGCCGATATGGCACAACGACTTTTCTGATACCGCCATTATACAATACTTTAGAAGAAAGTGGAAGTCCTATTTTTCCTTGATTTGTCAAATTGATAATGATATGATTAAGAGGCAATGCGTAAATATTGGAACGAAAAACGTTATTATTCATTAGATTACTATTTAAAAAAAACCTTTGGAGAAAAGGTGTACCGGATTGCTCTAAACGGCGGTATGACCTGTCCCAACAGAGACGGTACTCTGGACACCCGTGGCTGCATTTTCTGCTCCGCAGGCGGCTCCGGAGACTTTGCTTCTTCTGTTGACCTTTCTGTTACTAAGCAGATAGAAGAAGGGAAAAAACTGTTGCAAAAAAAGACGCCTATTTTCAGGCATACACCAACACCTATGCTCCCGTTTCTTATTTAAGGAAAATTTTTTCAGAGGCAATCTGCCATCCTGACATTGTGGCTCTTTCCATTGCCACCCGCCCGGATTGTCTGGATAGCGAGATATTGACACTTTTATCGGAATTAAATCATATAAAACCTGTCTGGGTGGAACTGGGATTGCAGACCATCCATCCACAGACCGCCGCTTTTATCCGACGGGGCTTTGACTATGACTGCTACGAAAAAGCCGTGTTTTCTTTAAAAGCACAGGGCATTTCCGTTATCACCCATTTGATTCTGGGACTTCCATCGGAGACCCATGAACAGATGTTGTCATCGGTAAAGAAGATTTCCACTCTTCCCTTAGACGGAGTAAAACTTCAGCTTTTACACGTTTTGGAAAACACGGATTTGGCAGACTATTATAAAAAAGAGGGATTTTCTGTACTGTCACAGAAGGAATATGTGGAACTCATCATCGACTGTCTGGAATATCTTCCCCAGAACGTGGTTATTCACCGATTAACCGGTGACGGTCCCCGCAAGCTTTTACTTGCACCGGAATGGAGTATCCACAAAAAACAGGTATTAAAGCAAATTCAGCGGCGTCTCAAGGAGCGTGACACCTATCAGGGACGTCTGTCAGAACTATAAAAAGAAGGGATTTTATGGCTGAACCAAATACAATTTACAAACTGATTATTTTATATATGTTAGAACAGGTGGATTTTCCATTGAACAATACAAAGATATCCAATTTCTTTTTGGACAAAGATTATACCACCTATTTTACGGTACAACAGGTGGTCAATGATTTGTTGGAATCGGAGCTAATTACCTATGAAACGACCCACAGCAATACCCAGTATCGGATTACCGCCTCTGGAAAAGAAACCCTGCATTTTTTTGAGGATAAGATTTCCGAAGCTATCCGCAAGGATGTTGCCGATTATTTTTCCGCAAATCAGATTGAGTTGAAGCAGGATGCTGATATCCTTGCTGACTATTACAAAACCACCAATCAGGATTATGCGGTACACTGCCAACTGAAACAACATAATCATCCGGTTATCGACTTTACCCTCACGGTAAAAAATACGGAGATGGCGGAAGCGGTCTGCGAGAACTGGAAAAAACAATCCGAAGAGGTCTACGCTTATCTGATGGATTTGTTGGTGAAATAGAACCGCCATTTTTTCAACAGTTTCTTGCAATCGCTACTTCTTTTTCACCGAATATCCGAAGCTTCCCAGCCGTTTTCCCAAAGCGAAGTACTCTCCGTGGGAATAGGTCACTAATCCGGTCTCATTCAGATGAAACTTTCCTTTTTCATCCATATACTTCTCATCAATGTGGACAGACACAATCTCTGCCACAAACATATGATGGGAGCCCAGCTCCTTGCACTCGGTCACTCTGCATTCCAGATTCACCGGACTCTGGGCAATCAAAGCTGCTGCTACCTTCTCTGCTTTTTCCTTCTTTAACTTCATTTCTTTGAATTTATCTACATCTCTGCCGGATTTCACGCCACAATAATCTGTGGCAAAGACCAAATCCTTTGTCACCAGATTTATGACAAACTCTCCGCTCTCCTTTATCATCTGATAGGAATGGCGTTCCGGTCTGACGGAAATGGATACCATCGGAGGATTGGTGCAGACAGTTCCTGCCCATGCCACCGTGATAATATTGTCATTTCCTTTTTTATCCCTTACACTGACCATTACCACCGGCAATGGATAAAGCA
>USPJ01000072.1 GCA_900556645.1 uncultured Lachnospiraceae bacterium | reverse complement strand
GCATCTATAGAATCAATATACTCTGTCTTTGCTATAATAACTATCTTACTGTAATCTAATCCGGACTTGTGCTCTTTAGATCTTTTCGTAGTTGTAAAATGGAACGCATACTGATGTCTAATCTCAGTTCTATATGGAATGCAAATAAAATAATCATAATGCGACTGAAAAAGCAAACAATTATATGCTCTCTGTTTTTTCTTTAAAATTTCTCTATACGGCGGATTCGGATATGCTTTATAGAAATCCTCCGTCAGCTTAAGAATTTGATAATCATTCTCTGGTAAACTCATTCAATTTTTCTCCTTTGGGAATAGCTACTCGATTGAGTAAAAAGAAACGAGAGACCTCTCAGCCTCTCGTAATCAGCTTCATCATTCGGTCAATTTTTATTTTACCGTCCTGTCAGAACCGTCACAGGACTCATCGCTCGGTCAATTTTTATTTTACCGTCCTGTCGGAACCGTCACAGGACCCATCAAATATGATGAAGAAGAACATTTCTGTTCTTAACCATATTATACGCACATATTTTGAAAATATCAACGCTTTTTTGATTTATTTTTCGCTGTACCATGACTTCCAAAAGGTTACCATTTTTCAAAAAGATATATGAAAAATCATGAAAATCGCCCGTAAATGTCGATTCCTAGTTTCATAATAATCCTCCAATTTATTCTTCATCCCGCGATTCTATCATCAAAAGTGTTCCCTTTTCCATAGTAATCGTAGCTTTTTTCTCTGTAATTTCATTGCTGATACCAATGGAATTGTAGCCTCCCATGGTATAGTCTGTCAAGGGATAGGCAAATCCCCGCAGGGTCAGCCCCTCCACATCTCCCATAAAGGGAATCAATGAAATATACTTCCCATATTGGTTGTCTTTTTCCAGCTCCAAGGGCTGATTCATCATACGAATCCGGTTCTGTGCATCCACCAGATAGGCGTCTACTCCTTTTTCCATGCAAAATCCCAACAAACGGATATTAGCCAAGCTGTGGTCTATCCGGCTTCCCAAAGCTCCCAATATATGAAGCTCCTCTGCTCCCTGTTCCAATGCGGTGAGAACAGCTATCTCCGTATCTGTATCATCCTTTTGCGGTTGGAATTTTCTCCATTCAATTCCCGGCATCTGTCGGTATTTTTCTAAAACCGAAGCCTCTGCCGAGTCAAAATCCCCCACAATTACATCCGGCTTCAAGCCATGACGATACAGAAATTCCATTCCCGAATCGATGGCTATCACATGAGAAAAACTCTGTGCTTTGATATATTGCAGAGCAAAGGCATCCTCGATTTCTCCGCCGGACACTAGTAATACTTTCTTCATAATTTCCTCTGATTTTATTTCATCTTTTCCAAAAAAGCCTGAATATTATTTTCGATATTTCCTTTAAACACGGCACTTCCCGCCACAATGATATTGGCACCGGCCTCCATGATTTCTTCCACATTGTTCAAGGTAACACCGCCGTCCACCTCAATGTCGGTTTTTAAACCCTTACGGTCTATCATCTGTTTTAAATCATAGATTTTATCTGTACAGTAAGAGATATAAGCCTGTCCGCCAAATCCCGGATTGACACTCATCAAAAGCACCATATCCACCTTTGGCAAAATATATTCTAATTCCTGCAAAGGAGTTGCCGGATTCAATGCCACTCCTGCCAGCACACCCTTTTCCTTTATCAGCTCTATGGTTCTGTCCAGATGCTTACAGGCTTCTGCATGCACTGTAATAATGTCGGCTCCCGCCTCCACAAACTCTTCCACGTAGCGTATCGGCTCCTCTATCATCAGATGTACATCAAAAATCCGCTCTGTCAAAGGACGGATGGCTTTGATCACCGGAAACGCAAAGGAAATGTTTGGAACAAACTGTCCGTCCATGACATCAATATGCACATAATCGGCTCCCGCTACATCAATCCGCTGTATCTGTTCTCCCAGCTTTGAAAAATCTGCTGATAAGATGGATGGTGATAAACATCTCATTCTGTTTCCTCCTAATATTTCTTCATGTTTTTCAGCTCTTCGTAGAGCATACAATAATTTTCGTATCTGACCGGACTGATTGTTCCTGCCTCCAATGCCTCTTTTACTGCACAATCCGGTTCCTGTATATGGCTGCATCCTTGGAAACGGCATCCCGGCTCCAGTGCCACAAACTCAGGATAACAATCCCGCAAATTTTCTTTTTCCAGTCCCGGTATGTTCAAAGAAGTAAATCCCGGTGTATCCATCAGATAGGTATTTCCTTCAATGTGAATCAGCTCCGAATGTCGGGTGGTATGCTTTCCACGCTCAATCTTCTCACTCAGACCTCCGGTTTCCATGGCTGCCTTCGGCTGCAATGCATTGGTCAAAGAAGATTTTCCCACACCGGAAGGACCTGCGGTTGCGATGGTCTTTCCCTGTATCCTCTTTTTGATTGCTTCTAGTCCGATTCCCTCTTTTGCACTGAAAAAACAGACCTCATAGCCTGTTGGCTCATAGATTTTCCGCAAATCTTCCAACGTTTTTTCATCCACCAAATCGATTTTGTTAAAACAGACCGTTACCGGAATCTGCTGATATTCCATTCCCACCAGAAATCGGTCCAACAGATGGAAGTTGGGCTTTGGCTTTGCCGCCGCAAAAATAACCAGTGCCTCATCAATATTTGCCACTGCCGGACGAATCAGTTCATTTTTCCGAGGAAGAATCCGGTCTACGTTTCCCTTTTTTTCTGCCTCGTCCAAAATACTGATTTCCACATCATCTCCCACCAGCGGTTTGATTTTTTTATTTCGGAATACTCCTTTTGCCTTACATTCATAAATTCCGGCTCCTACTACGTGAACGTAGTAGAACCCGGAAATTCCTTTTACAATCTTTCCTAGCATGCTCTTTCCTATTGCTTTGTAAAGTTCACAGACTGATGCTGTGACTGTGTGGTTCCATCATTCAGTAACCAAGTAATCTCCAAGGTTCCTGAGCTTGCCTTTGGAATGTCGCTCTTCTCTGCCCGGAATGGGAAGGAGGATATGCTGACATTATTCCACTCTTCAATCACAGAACCATCGGCATCCTTCAGCACAATGTTGGCACCCGTTACTCTTGAACTGTCGGCAGGTGCTGTAATATTGGCACTAAATCTATAGTAGGTAGTCTTTGGTCCGCTGCTGACCACCAGACTGATATTGCTTCCTGCATCTACATATTTTCCCGCTGCAATACTCTGGCTGATAACATTGCCCGCTGCAATGGTATCGCTGTACTCATTGCTGACGCTTGTAACCGTCAATCCCGCTGCGGATAACTTGCTCTTGGCATCTGCCTCTGAAATATTTACCACATTCGGAACGGACACCGCTTCTTTTCCTTGGGAAACCACAATGGTAATGGTCTCGCCCTTTTTCGCAGAGCTTCCACCGGACGGAGACTGGGAAATGACATTTCCACTTGCTACGGAATCGCTGTTCTGATAATCTCTGGAATATTTGAATCCCGCATCTTTTAATTTGTTAATGGCAGAGGTTTCGTCCAATCCCTCCACATTTGGAATCTCAATATCTCCGGCACCGCTGCTGATCACAACCGTAACGGTGGTATTTTTCTTAACCATGTCTCCCTTATCTACGTTCTGGGAAATAATCTGACCTTCTTCGTATTTGTCAGAGGACTCTGTCTTGCCCTTTTTGATGCCAAGACCCAAATCGTTTAATTTTTCTTTTGCTTCCTCATAGGTCATGCCCCTAAGGTCAATCATCTCTACCTTGCCACTGTCTGATTCGGTGTTTGTATCTTCATCCTTTTTATCGGAGGAACCGAACTTAAACAGTCCGAAAATACTTCCCACCAGATAAATGACAATTCCCACAATAATAACTGCTGCTACGATTCCCGCGATGGTCACGGCTTTTTCCATTTTCGGATTCAGTTCGCCTTCTTCCTCTTCGGCGTCTTCCTCCTCTTCCTCCTCGGCAGTCTCGATTCCCTCTGCCTCCTGTTTGATACGCTCTATATCTTCCTCTTCAAATTTTCTGGTCTTTCCGTCTGTGTCCGGATTAATGATTGTCACAAAATCTTCATCCGGATTAATCAATGACTTTTTCAAATCCACCAGAAGGTCTGCTATATTCTCATATCTTCTGTCCGCATTTTTCTGCGTACATTTCAGGATAATTTTCTCCAAACTGATTGGCAGATCCGGTGCATAGGCACTTGGAGATACCATTTCCTCTTGTAAGTGCTGGATAGCCACTGCCACCGTCGTATCTCCATCAAAAGGCACACGTCCGGTAACCATCTCATACATCACAATACCCAGAGAATAAATATCGCTTTTGCCGTCTACGAATCCGTTTCTTGCCTGTTCCGGGGAAGAATAGTGTACGGAACCCATGACATCGGAATTGATAGTGTTGGCAGATGCTGCCCGGGCAATTCCGAAATCTGTCACCTTAACCTTTCCTTCTGTGGAAATAATGATATTCTGCGGTTTGATATCTCTGTGAATAATATTTTTATTATGGGCTGCTTCAATTCCCCGTCCCACCTGTATGGCTATACTGATGGCTTCTTTAAAGGAAAGCTGTCCCTTTTTCTCAATATAGGTCTTGAGGGTAATTCCCTCCACATATTCCATGACGATATAATACATACCGTCCTGACTTCCTACGTCATAGATATTTACAATATTCGGATGCTCTAAACCTGCTGCGGACTGTGCTTCGGTACGAAATTTCGTTACGAAATTCATATCCTCAGAAAATTCCTGTTTTAATACCTTAATAGCCACAAAACGGCCTAAAGTATGGTCTTTTGCCTTATATACGTCGGACATTCCGCCCGCTCCGATTTTTCCCACTACCTCATAGCGGTCATCTATAAACATTCCTTCTGTCAACATGCCATTCACCTCTTTTAAAACGGTTCTATTACAACTACCGTTATATTATCCTGTCCCCCGTGGTCGTTGGCGGTTTCCACCAATTTTTCCACTCTCTCTGCTACATCCCTCTGACTCTGCACGATTCTTCGGATATCTTCATCCTCCACCATGTTGGTCAGTCCGTCTGAGCACATTAATATGTAATCCTGCGGATATAATTCCACTTCAAAGAAATCCACATCTACATCCTGTGCCGCACCTACAGCTCTTGTAATGATATTCTTGTCGGGGTGGTCTTTTGCCGCATCCTTTGCCAGCTCACCCATCCGTACCATTTCCTCTACCAGCGAATGGTCTCTTGTTATCTGGCTAATCTCTTTGCCAATCACATACATCCTGCTGTCTCCCACATTGGCAAAGTACAATGTATTGCCAACAACAGTTGCCGCTACCAGTGTCGTTCCCATACCTTCCAGTTTTATATCTCTTGAAGCTGCCTCGATTAATTTATGATTTGCAATACTGACTACGCTCCTTAGAATCTCCTCGGGTTTATCCATCGGTGTCTTCTTCAACTCATCTTTTAATACATTTACCGTATAACTGGACGCAAAATCTCCCGCCTTATGTCCGCCCATTCCGTCGGCGACCGTAAGGAGATTTGGAAATGGTCCAATCGGTCTGTCTGTCACATATACATAGTCCTGATTGACCTCACGTCTTCTTCCTACATCAGTCATTGCATAAATTTTCATCTGTCTCTCCCTCGCTTTTGGCTGCGTGTCTGCGACGCAGCTGTCCACAGGCTCCGTCAATATCAGAGCCTCTTTCCCTTCTTATAGTAACATTAATTCCGTTTTTTTCAAGTTTATTTTTAAATTCCAGGGCATTTTTACGGTCCGGCTTTTTGAAATCTCTTTCCTTGATCGGGTTCACCGGAATCAGATTAAGATGACAATTTCGCCCTTTTAAAATCGTCGTAAGTTCCCGGATATCGTCCGGCTGGTCATTCACTCCGGCTACCAGACTGTACTCGAAAGTAATCCTTCTTCCTGTCTTGTCAAAATAATAATCGCAGGCATCCAGTACTTCCGACAGATCGTATTTATTCGCTACTGGCATCAGTTTCTTACGTTTTTCCTGACTGGAACCGTGAAGTGAAAGTGCCAGTGTGATCTGAAGTCCTTCCTCCGCAAGCCGTCTCATATTCGGAACGATTCCACAGGTAGACGCCGTAATATTTCTCTGACTGATATTCAGTCCGTGCTCATCACTCAACATATGGATAAACTTTACAAAATTATCATAATTATCGAGCGGTTCTCCAGTTCCCATCACAACAACATTCGAAACACGTTCTCCGGTAATCTTCTGGATGTGATAGATCTGCCTTAACATCTCAGACGGCTCCAGGCTTCTTACCAGTCCACCGATCGTTGAAGCACAGAATCTGCACCCCATACGGCAGCCCGCCTGTGAAGAGATACATACGGAATTGCCGTAATTATATTTCATCAGAACACTTTCTACCATATTACCGTCTTCCAGTTCGAATAAGAACTTCTCCGTCGGGTCTACTTTTGATATCTGATGATCGATCATCTTCACTTTGCGGATCTCATAATTTTTTTTCAGTTTCTCACGTAAGGCTTTTG
>USPJ01000071.1 GCA_900556645.1 uncultured Lachnospiraceae bacterium | reverse complement strand
TTATGAAATCAGAAGGTGGATTTATCTGGGCATGTAAGAACTATGACGGAGATGTTATGAGTGATATGATTTCCTCTGCCTTTGGTTCTTTGGCTATGATGACCTCCGTACTGGTATCACCGGATGGTTATTACGAGTATGAGGCGGCACACGGAACGGTACAGCGTCATTATTATAAGCATCTGAAGGGTGAAGAGACGTCTACCAACTCCGTGGCAACTATTTTTGCATGGACAGGAGCCTTGAGAAAAAGAGGTGAACTGGATGGCAATGAGGCACTTAGTACTTTTGCGGACAAGCTGGAGAAAGCATGCATCCAGACCATTGAAGAGGGTAAAATGACAAAGGATTTGGCATTGATTACCAGCCTTGAAAATGTAACCGTATTAAACAGTCAGGACTTTATTAAAGCAATTCGTGAAACCTTAGAAAAAATGTTATAATCAAAGAATAAGAAAAATAAAAGCGGTGCCTTATGGCACCCTTTTATTCGTCAAAGATGAATTACAAAAAAGTGATTGAGGTAAATTATGATACTATCCGTTCAAAATATCAGTAAATCATTTGGAACAGATGAGATAATAAAGAATGCATCCTTCCATATCGAAGATTATGAGAAGGCGGCAATCGTAGGAATCAACGGTGCAGGAAAATCCACACTGCTGAAGATTATTGTGGGTGAGTTGTCGGCAGATACAGGGGAAGTGGTTCTTTCCAAGGGAAAAACCATGGGATATCTGGCACAGCATCAGGATATGCAGGGAGAACTGACCATTGAAGAAGAATTATTTTCCGTAAAAAAAGACATCATGGAGATGGAGAAAACCATTCGCCGGATGGAAGAGGAAATGCACCAAAAAGATGGAAAAGAACTGGAACAGCATATGGAAGACTACCATAAGCTGGCAGACCGTTTTGAATTAGAAGGCGGATATTCTTACAAAAGTGAAATATACGGTGTGTTAAATGGTCTGGGTTTTTCTCAGGAAGAATATGGAAAAAAAATCAGCGAGCTTTCGGGAGGACAAAAAACCAGAGTGGCACTGGGCAGGCTGTTGGTCACAAAACCGGATGTGATTCTTTTGGATGAGCCTACCAACCATTTGGACATGAATTCCATTGCATGGCTGGAAACCTTTCTGATGAATTACAAAGGAGCGGTGGTCATCGTTTCCCATGACCGTTACTTCTTGGACCGGGTGGTAACAAAGGTCATTGATATTTCCAATCATAAGCTGGAGGTTTTTCAGGGGAATTATTCGGAGTATGCCGGAAAAAAAGAAAAACTGTGGGAGGAACGTCTCAAGGCGTACTACAATCAGCAGAGAGAAATCAAACATCAGGAAGAGGTTATTACCAAGCTGAAATCCTTCAACCGGGAAAAATCCATCAAGCGTGCGGAAAGCAGAGAGAAGCTGTTGAATAAAATCGAACGCATTGACAAACCTGTGGAGGAGCATACGGATATCAAAATCAAGCTGGAGCCAAATATTGTTAGCGGAAATGATGTCTTACAGGTGGAGGGACTTTCTAAAACTTATGGAGAGAACCGGCTGTTTGAAGACATAGATTTTGAAATCAAACGGGGAGAGCGGGTGGCTCTCATCGGAGACAACGGAACCGGAAAAACCACCATTTTAAAAATTTTAAATGAGATGGTGCCGGAGGATGCAGGGCGTATCCGGTTGGGAAGCAACGTATACATCGGATATTATGATCAGGAACATCAGGTACTCCACATGGACAAAACCCTGTTTGAAGAGATTAGTGACGCTTATCCAAATTTAACCAATACTCAGGTGAGGAATACTCTGGCTGCCTTTTTATTTACGGATGAGGATGTCTTTAAACGGATTAAAGATTTAAGCGGTGGAGAACGTGGCAGGGTTTCGCTGGCAAAGTTGATGTTGGGCAAAGCTAATTTTCTGATTCTGGATGAGCCTACCAACCATCTGGATATTGTTTCCAAAGAGATTTTGGAGTCGGCGTTGAATCAATATACCGGTACGGTATTGTTTGTCTCCCATGATCGTTATTTTATCAATCGGACGGCAACCAGAATCTTGGATTTGACAAAGGGAAAACTTATCAATTATATCGGTAATTACGATTACTATCTGGAAAAGAAAAATACTATGACACAGCTTTATGAAGAGGTGTCGGAAACTAGGGAAAAAACAAAGGACGAGTCGGAGAATAAGCAGGATTGGCAGAAACAGAAGCAGGAACAGGCAAGGCTTAGAAAAATTGCCAACGAGCTGAAAAAAGTAGAAGATGAAATCGAAGACTATGAAAATAAAATTGAAGAAATTGATTTGGAATGCCAGAAGCCGGAGGTGGCTACCAATTCTGCAAAACTCAATGAACTGAGCAGCCAGCGGATAAAATTTTCGGAAGAACTGGAGGCTCTGTATGAGCGGTGGGAGGAGTTATCGGAAGATAGTTAAATTTTTGTCACATTGACAGTCGAATTGAAAATGTTTATAATGTCTATAGTTGGCTTAGGGAGGAAATAAAGTGGAAAAGGAAATTTCACAGGCAGTCATACGAAGGATGCCAAGATATTATAGATATTTAGGAGAGATGCTGGAGGAAGGTGTAGAACGTATATCTTCCAATGAACTGAGCAGCAGGATGAATGTAACTGCATCCCAGATTCGTCAGGATTTGAACAATTTTGGAGGATTCGGACAGCAAGGATATGGATATAATGTCAAGTTTTTATACGAAGAAATCGGCAAGATTCTGGGATTAAACCAGAAACACAACATTATTGTGGTGGGTGCCGGTAATCTGGGTCAGGCACTGGCAAATTATGTAAAATTTGAGAAGCTGGGTTTTGTAATCATTGCATTATTCGATGTAAATCCTGCCTTGGTAGGAAAAGAAATCCGAGGAATCAAAATACATATGCTGGATGAACTGGAAGAGTTCTTAAAGGAGCATGAGGTGGATATCGCAGCTTTGACCATGCCGAAATCAAAGGCAGATGCCATAGCCAATAGATTGGTGGATTCCGGGGTTCATGCAATCTGGAATTTTGCTCATGTGGATTTGGAACTGACAGAAGATGTGGTGGTGGAAAATGTACACCTATCCGACAGTCTGATGCAGCTTTCCTATAATATCGTGAAAAATCAAAAAGAAAAAGAAAAATAGAATTCAGGTGGATTTATGAAAAGTCGGGAGTATTTTAAAGGAGCCTTATACGACAAAAAGGTCCCGATATTGGTGTTGGATCAGAAATGGCATCGTTTGTTTGCCATTCACGGAAAATCAGAAGAAATCAAACAATTTGAAGAGGAATTGAATGGTTTGTTGGCGAGACAGGGTCAGGCGAATCAGGACATTAAGGACTTAAAGAAGGTTAAGAATAACCTGATGGAGAGCATTGTTGCCAACATGGATGGGAAAAACGAAGAAAATCAGGATCCGGTTCTTCAAAAAAAGATGGAAGAAAATAAACGGCTCATCAATGAGGTAAACGAAAAAATCGAAGCCTGTGAAGATGAACTGTTGGAGCTTCCAAAACAAATCAAAGAAAAAAACGAAGATTTGATGCTTGCCAGCATGGATTTCTGTTATGATAAGCTTCGGACAAATAACGAGGAAATCGAAGAAATCGCAGCATGGATTAAGCAGATGCGGATTGACTTAAAAAAGAATATTATCAAAAAACAGAACCGTGAGATTAACAGCAAAGAAATCTATTCTTATATGCATGATATTTTTGGTGCACAGATTATTGATATTTTCGATTTAAAGCAGGAAGAGCAGGAAACTGACAGCAACGAGTCAAAAGAAGGAGGAGACGCTTTACCGTGACGGTAAAGCGTTTTTGGCTATATAAAAAGGAGATTATATGCAGTATCTTTTAAATGCAAAAGAAATGAAACAGGCGGATACAAATACCATAGAGCATTTTAGAGTTTCCTCACTGGTTTTGATGGAGCGGGCAGCCTTAAAGGTAGTGGAAGTGATAGAAGAAGAACGTCTGAATACAGGACATACCTTGATAGTCTGTGGATGCGGGAATAATGGCGGAGACGGACTGGCGGTTGCCAGAATGTTAAGACAAAAGGGGGCAGAGGTTACGGTTTGCCTGTTGGGAGATTATGAAAAATGTTCTCCTCAGACAAAACAACAATACGATATTCTTATCGCTTATGGCGTAGAAATCCAAAAAGAGATTCCGGAGAGAGAATATACACTGGTAATAGATGCCATTTTTGGAATTGGACTTTCCAGAGATGTGGAGGGAAACTATCGGGATGCCATTTTAAAGATGAATGAGATTTCAGCAGATAAACTGGCAGTGGACATTCCTTCGGGAATTCATTCCGACAGCGGAAGAATCATGGGGTGCAGTTTCTTTGCGGAACACACCGTAACCTTTGCATATAATAAATTAGGTTTAAATCTCTATCCCGGAGCAGAGGCGGCAGGAAAAATCACCGTGGCAGAGATTGGAATTACAGAGGAAAGCTTTCTGGGAAAAGAGCCGCAGACCATAGCTTTCACAGAGGAAGATTTGACAGGTTTGCCAAAGAGACAGGCGGAATCCAACAAGGGTACCTATGGAAAGGTCTTGGTGATTGCAGGGAACGAACAGATGGCAGGAGCTGCGTATTTTTCGGCAAAGGCAGCCTACTTATGCGGCTGTGGGCTGGTGAAGGTTGTCACCCATGAAAATAACAAAACCATGCTTCATACGAAGCTGCCGGAAGCTTTGATACAAACCTATGAGGGCAAAAAGGCAGAAAAGGAATCCTTGATAGAAGCGGTAAACTGGGCAGATGTCATTGTAGTAGGTCCGGGACTGGGACAGAGTCCATTGTCAGAAAATATCTTAAAAACGGTATTAAAGACAGCATCGGTGCCTATGGTACTGGATGCGGATGCTTTGAATCTTCTGGCAAAGGAGCGGGAACTGTTAAAACTGCCCCATACCGATTTGATTGTGACTCCCCACTTGGGAGAAATGGCAAGATTGGCAGATATACCGGTGGATTATATCAAAAAGAATCTGATTTTGACCGCCGAGGAATTTGCCAGAGAGTATAATGTCATCTGCGTGTTGAAGGATGCCAGAACCATTATCAGCATTCCTTATGGAAAAACCTATGTGAATCTTTCCGGAAATCACGGGATGGCAACAGGAGGAAGCGGTGATGTGCTGACGGGAATGATTGCAGGATTGCTGGCAGGCGGTGTATCGCCGGAAACAGCGGCTGCTTTAGGCGTTTATCTCCATGGTAAAGCAGGGGATACGGCAGCCGGAAAAGCAGGACATTACAGCCTGATGGCAAGTGATATTTTAGATGGAATCAGTGAGGTAACAAAGTGAAAAAAGACAGAATATACCGGCGGGTTTATGCAAAAATAGATTTGGACGCAATATATCATAACATGGAGAATATCCACGGGATTCTCAAAGAGGGAACCCAGGTGATGGCAGTGATTAAAACCGATGGATATGGGCATGGGGCAGTACAGATTGCCCAAGAAATAGAGCCGTTACCGTATCTTTATGGATTTGCGGTGGCAACCATAGAAGAGGGACTGATACTGAGAAGACATGGAATTACAAAACCGATTCTGATTCTGGGTTACAGTTTTTCGGATGATTATGAGGAAATGATAGAATATCATATTTCTCCATCCATATTCAGCTATGATACTGCAAAACAACTGTCAAAAGTAGCGGTAAAACGGAATCAGAAGGTGTCGATACATATTAAACTGGATACAGGCATGAGCCGGATTGGATATCAGATTACCGAGGAGAGTGCCGATGAAATCCAAAAAATCAGCAAGCTTCCGAATCTGGAAATCGAAGGAATATTTACTCATTTTGCAAAGGCAGATGAACGGGATAAGACCCATGCGAAAGGTCAGATTGCCTGTTATGACAGGATGATAAAGATGCTGAAGGAGAGAGGCGTGTCTATTCCGAAGAAGCATTGCTCCAACAGTGCGGGAATTATGGATTTGCCGGAGGTAAACATGGATTTGGTGCGGGCAGGAATCATCCTCTATGGATTGTTACCTTCCGATGAGGTACAGACAGAACGCCTTCCGTTGGAACCGGTGATGGAACTGAAATCCGAGATTGTACATGTGAAAACATTGGAAGCAGGAAGAACCATCAGCTACGGTGGAACCTACATCTTAAAAGAGGAGCAAAAGATTGCCACCATTCCGGTGGGCTATGGCGATGGTTATCCCAGAAGTTTATCCAACAAAGGCTGGGTGCTGATTCACGGAAAAAAAGCACCTATTCGGGGAAGAGTCTGTATGGACCAGTTTATGGTAGATGTGACTGAGATTGGTGATGTGAAGAAGGGCGATGAGGTAACACTGATCGGCAGAGACGGGGATGAGTTTATCGGTATTGAGGAGATTGGTGATCTCTGTGGCAGATTTTCCTATGAGTTTGCCTGTGATATCAGCCCGCGTGTGCCGAGAGTCTATATTAAAAACGGGAAAGAAATATAATGTTACTGTTTGCTGAATAGAGACGAAGTGAGCGATAACTGATTTTTATATACCACGCATGTATACACAAGAAA
>USPJ01000070.1 GCA_900556645.1 uncultured Lachnospiraceae bacterium | reverse complement strand
AACAATCTATTGAAGACCCGGATACCTTCTGGGGTTACATCGCAAAAGATTTCCACTGGTTCAAACCTTGGACACAGGTTTACCGTGGCGAACCGGAGATCGGAGATAACGAATGGTTCGTAGGTGGAAAAACAAACATTTGTTATAACTGTCTGGATGCACAGATTGAAAAAGGAAGAGGCGATAAGGTTGCACTTCTGTTTCAGGGTGAACCGGAAGCAGACTGCAAGAGATTTACTTACAATGATCTTTTAAAACACGTTTGCCGTTTTGCAAATGCACTGAAGAAAAGAGGCGTAAAGAAGGGTGACCGTATTGTATTATATCTTCCGATGATTTGGCAGCTTCCGGTTATCATGCTGGCTTGTGCCAGAATCGGTGCAGTCCATACGGTAGTATTCGGTGGTTTCTCAGCAGAGGCACTGGCTGACCGTATGCTTGCCTGCGGAGCAAAGAAACTGGTAACTACTAACGGTTACTGGCGTTCAGGACAGAAAATCAACGCTAAGGCAAACGCTGACAAAGCTTGTATGTTATGTGCAAGTGCCGGTCTTACCATCGACGATGTTTTCGTAGTAGACCGTATGGTAGATTTTGAAGTTCCTTACATTACATACAGAGACATTTCTCTTTCCAAAGAGCTGATGTCTGATGATATTTCGGATTACTGTCCGGCAGAAAAGATGGATGCAGAAGATCCCCTTTTCATTATGTACACCTCCGGTTCCACCGGAAGTCCAAAGGGAACCTTACATACCACAGCGGGATATATGGTTTATACCGCTACTACCTTCAAATACATTTTTGACTATAAAGAAAATGATATTTTCTTCTGTACTGCGGATATCGGATGGATTACCGGTCATTCCTACATTGTTTACGGACCGCTTTTGAACGGTGCCACTACGGTAATGTACGAATCAGTTCCAACTTACCCGGAACCGGACCGTTTCTGGCATATCATTGATAAATTTAAAGTAACTATTTTCTATACGGCACCGACAGTTATCCGTGCCCTTATGAATCAGGATACAAAATGGATTGAAAAACATGATTTATCCTCTTTGAGACTTTTAGGTTCCGTAGGTGAGCCGATTAACCCGGAAGCATGGCAATGGTTTTACCACTATGTAGGCCATGACCGCTGCCCAATCGTTGATACTTGGTGGCAGACAGAAGCCGGCGGCGTTCTGATTTCTGCTATTCCTGGTGCCATGGGCTTAAAGCCGGGTAGTGCAGCACTTCCGTTCTTCGGTGTAAAACCGGTTGTTCTCCGTGCGAGAAATTCGGGAGATGAACCTGCAGAAGAGGCTGATGTAAATGAAAAAGGTGAGCTTTGTCTGGCATCTGCATGGCCGGGTATGATGCGGAGTCTTTACGGAGAGCCGGAACGTTACATCAATGGTTACTTTACTCAGCAGCCGGGTTATTTCTTTACCGGTGACGGTGCATATAGAGATGAAGACGGTTACTTCTGGATTACAGGACGTATTGACGATATTGTAAATATCTCCGGTCATCGTCTGGGTACCGTAGAAATTGAAAAAGCTTTATGTTCTCACCCAGCCGTTGTGGAAGCTGCTGTTGTAGGCTATCCTCATCCGGTAAAAGGTGAAGATTTATATGCTTATGTTATTTTAAATCGCGAAGACAATCACAATGAAGACACCATACGCTCCGAATTAAAACAGATTGTACGTTCTGAAATCGGACCAATTGCTGTTCCGGGCAAAATTCAGTTTGTAGAAGAAATGCCAAAGAACCGCTCCGGTAAGATTCTTCGTCGTGTACTTCGTAAAATTGCTTCCGGCGACCGCGGCGAGTTAGATGCTGTTGTAATGGGTACACTGGCTAACCCGGATTCCGTAGATGCAATTAACGATAAACGTATTGTTTAAGTATAAAATATTTTCATTAAAAAAACATGACTGTTCGCTGGAACAGTCATGTTTTTCTTTATCATGCCACCACTTTTTGTCCATGTAAAACCTTCTTAAAACAGCAGATTTACAAATCCCATAAGCATTCCCAAAAGTCCGCCTAACCAAACAAGGGCATTCAATTCTTTTCTTGCAATTTCCACAATCATTTTCTCTAATTCGGCAACATCAAATTCGTTAATCTTATCTTCCACAACCTTCGGAATGTTAATCTTACGAATAAAGGTATCCGCTTTTTCCTCAATAAAGGTTTCATATACTATCCATATCTGATAGCGGAGTCTTGGGAATTTTTCCTCCAGATGTCCTATGATTTCTTTCATAGGCTTGTCCATCCATTCCTCATAATTTGTTCCGATATATCCTTCAATATAATCCGGGCATTTTTCCAGAATCATGTTATCTATTTTTACGGAAAGAGGCATTTTCGCCGCTTCAACAGCTCCTGCTGCCATGGTCCGAATCATCGGACTTAAATTCTCCATTACCTCTGAGGCAGCGTAATCCAACAGTGTCATGCTGATATTCTGCTCCACCAGCTTGTCCGCTATGAAATGTCCTGCTTTTTTGCTGACCCCACCCTTTACGCTGTCAATGGTATCGTAAAATCCTTTTTCCTGAAGATAATCCTTTAAAAGTTTATCGCTGGTTCTAAGCCCTTCTGTGATTTTGTCATATTTTTTAAAATAGGAATTCTGCATATCCTCAGAGCAAAGTGCTTTTTGCAAGGTCTCCCCGTTTAAAAGCTCATTACCTACGATTTTTCCCACTGCTGCTGCAATTCTCTTTTTTTCTTTCGGAATCAATCCCGGTGTAAACGGCACACGAAATTTGCCAATCCGAACTTCTTTATAGGGGCGAAACAGCATTTTGATTGCCAACCCATTTGTAATCAAACCAATGATTCCACCGATAAGCGGTGCTGCGATAATCTGTAAATTCATAATCATTCCTCTTTTCTTCAATTAAAAGAACCCTCATGCAAAATACATGAGGGTAAAAGGCGACAACCAGATTCGAACTGGTGATAAGGGTGTTGCAGACCCGTGCCTTACCACTTGGCCATGTCGCCTTCTTACAGCACATTATTCATATTAACAAAGCCACTTTCATTCGTCAAGGTTTATTTGAAAATTTCCATACACTTATAGATTTCTCCATCCTTTACAACCATCTGCAAGTCCAATTCTTCGTCCAGCAATACCACATTGGCTTTTTTGCCCTTTGAAATAGAACCATATCTGTCATACTCTCCCAAACTTTTTGCCGGATTCATAGTGGCACAGGCAACCGCCGTTTCCAATGGAATCCCCATTTTCTTTACCACAGTTCTCATGCAGTCCATCAGATTAGTTACAGAACCTGCCAAGGCTCCGTCAGAAACCAAGGTAGCCCGATTACCAACAACATTTACATCTAATCCACCGAGAGTATACTGTCCCTCCGGCATTCCGGTGGCACGCATACTGTCGCTAATCAAAATCATCCGGTTTTCGCCCATCATTTTGAAGGTTGCCCTCACTGTTGACGGATGAATGTGTACTCCGTCACAAATAAGCTCAGCCGTTACGTGTCTGCTGTCGGATACAGCACCCACAACTCCCGGTTCTCTGTGTGTAAATGCCGGCATAGCATTATAAAGATGTACCGCATGGTTAGCACCTGCATCAAATGCCGCTTTTGCTGTATCATAATCAGCATTTGTATGTGCTAGAGAAATATTTACCTTATCCTTCATTCTTTCAATAAATTCTAAGGAATTTTCACTTTCTTCCGGTGCAATTCCAACGAATTTTACCAGTCCGTCGGACGCATTAAGAAAACGTTGACACACTTCTATATCGCACAAAATCATATTTTTCTCATCCTGTGCTCCCTTTTTTGCAGAACTGATAAACGGTCCCTCCATATTAATTCCTATCAAATCGGCTCCTTTGGTAGCTTCTTTTTTATATTCTGCGGCAACTTTAAGAATTTGTTCCAGTTCTTCCACCGGAAGCGTCATTGTGGCAGGTGCCATAGCTGTAACCCCAATGGATGCTTCATACTCTGCTATTCTTGCTATTGCTTCCTTGGTTCCGTCACAAAAATCATCTCCCATACATCCATGGAAATGCATATCAATTAAACCGGGAATCGCATAACACCCTTTTCCATCCACGATTTCCGTATCCTGTAACTCCAAATCACTCGCTGTGGTCTGCCCGATAATAATCTCTTCAAATACACCCTCTCGAATGATAATCTTACCATCCGCAAAGGTCTTATCTTCTGTATACACTTTTATATTTTTAATAATCATGCTTTTTCCTTTCAAAATATCTTTTTATTCCATCACGCCATGCCGCTTCTGCTTTCCTTCTTCTAACGCACGTAATGTATTGTCATGTAAAGTCTCCTTCTCATACTTGTCCTGCTCCACATAATAGGAATAGATAATATCCAGTATCACCTGTATCGGAAACTGCGGTGAAATCACATTTCCATGGTTCAGATGACGAAGAGAAGGCAATCGTATTACTTCCGTACAGAACGTTTGAAACTCTTCCCGATTGCTTGCTGTAAGCAATACTGTCTTGGCACCTCTTAAATGTGCCTGTTTCAAAAGAAACAGCACTTCTTCTTTTTCACCGCTGATACTGATACCGAATACCAGACTTCTCTTATCTTGAAATACTGCCTGCATTCTCATAAGGTCTGTATCATGAATGGAATCTATGTCTACGCCGATTCTCATAAAACGAATCTCCATCTCACTTGCTGCCAGCCCGGAGCTTCCCTTTCCGCACACAAAAACTCTTTCTGCCTGACTCAAATACTTGCTGATTCTTCCAATCTGTGCTTCGTCTACCAGACTGTATGTCTTATCCAAAATCTCCTGATATGCATTCAGCACCATCCGGGTATTTCCGGTTATAAATTCCTGATTTTCAACAAAGGTCTCTTCATATTGGTAGACAAATTCTCTGTATCCCCGGTATCCGCATTTCTTTGCAAACCTTGATAACGAGGCTTCTGATACAAACAGCCTTTCCGCAACTGCTTTTGCGGAAAAATCTGCTTTCTCCTGATTCTGTATGAAATAATCAGCAATATTTTTTTCCACAGTGGTAAATTTATTGTAATTTGATTTGATAATCGGTACTACGGATTTCACATAATATTCCATAATATTCTCATTCCTTATCTTTCCTGATGACATCCTCTGAAATGATAAAATGCTCCCAACATCCCTGCATCATTTTTATGTTTTGCAAATGCAATTCTTGTATTCCTTAAAATACTGGGAATCAGATATTTTTTCAGAGCTGTTTCCATCTTACTTTTCAAGAACGTTTCCTGTGCCATGATTCCGCCGCCCAGTACAACTACCTCGGGGTTCACAACATAACAGATATTTGCAATTCCTTTTCCCAAAACATCTGTCATCTCATCAATGGCTTGATTACAGATTTCATCACCTTTTTTGGCTTCTTCAAAAATGCGATAACCATTCCACTTTTCTTCCGGTTCCTGTTTTCTTTCGGCTACTTTTTTCGTCAGGATACTTGCTGCACCCAGTGTCTGAAAATCACTGTCTTCCATATGCATGTAACCTACCTCACAGGCACTGTTGCTATGTCCATGAAACACCTTCCCATCCACAATCATGCAACCGCCTATTCCGGTACCTATTGTCAACATTAGGACAACCCGGCTGCCTTTGGCTGCACCTGACACATATTCTGCAAGCCCCGCACAGTTTACATCATTTTCTACTTCACATGGAATTCCAAAGCTTTCTTCCATGGTTTCCTTAAACTTTGTTCCTGTATAATCCGGGATAAGGGGTGCAGAATAAAAAATTTCACCTTTTTTAGTGTTTACTATTCCAGCCGTAGAAATACAGATTCCGCTGATTTCATGTTCCCAATTCAGTTCTTTTACAATTTCTACTGCTTTTGAAAGAATGGAGGGCCCTCCCTTATATGCCTCCGTTTTCATTTCATCACGGCATATGATTTCTCCGTCTTCACGGATTACTCCATATTTAATTGCCGTCCCTCCTATATCAATACTTACATATTTCTTCATCGCTGTACCTCTGTTTTGATTATATTATAAATGCATAAAAAGGCAATCCGAAACAAAGTATTCCAGTTGCCTTCTTATGTGTCCTTTTCGAACTATATATGCACCTTAAAAATTGCTTTTTTGATTTTTTCCGGTTCCTGAACCGCCACTGCTGTACGATGTCCATCACTTGGATAACAGATTAAGAAATCTCCGTCCCTTAAAATTACAGAGCTGTTCTTGTCTCCGTCCATCGGAAGGAAGTCATCCTTTTCCACAAATTCTTTTACATCCATATTCTGAATAAAGTTCAAGTCAATCTGTTCTGTACCCTGAAGCATCACGTGTACATCCAAATAATTCATATGTGCTTCCCAGAAACGTTCTTCCGGCTTCGTTGTTGTATATTCCACAATATTCACAAAAAGCCTTTCTCCGTCAATCTCATGGCTTCCCTCTTCATAGGATACCAGATTATGACTTTTTGCATATTCAAAACATTCTTTTACCTTTTCCTCTAAAAATGGAAACTCTTTTAAATTATGAATATTTCCGAATATCATATTTTTTCTCCTTTTTAATCAACAGCTTCATTTTTATAGACGGTTGTATTTGGTGCCGGTACTGCATTGTCCCCTTTTACTTTTCTCCAGATATAACTTGCAGGAATTCCCACTA
>USPJ01000069.1 GCA_900556645.1 uncultured Lachnospiraceae bacterium | reverse complement strand
AAATCGGATAGGGGGCTTGCAGTCGAGACTCCGAAATTGTAAACAAAATATTGAGGGCAGCACTCGCCGTTATGAACGAAAACAGAAAAGCTTTCAAAACAATTCCTCCACCGGAACCGTAGTGGTAAAAAATAAGTTTGAAGGAAGGGCGGCACAGGAAATTCGAAATAGAAATCAGCAGTTTATCGGGAGCATAGAGCCAAAAGTTAGTCAAGCAGATAATATTGCGGCGTCAATTCCTGCGGTGCAAAGCTATTTGGGGGAATATAAGGCAAATTTAGAGGCAGAGATTCAAAGTCTCAGAGGCGAATTGAGGTGATAAGATGGCACAACGGATAAATGCAAAGGCAAGTGCGTATTCCTATAATTCTGTGAAGCAACTGTTAGAAACACATCAAAAGATTTTGGAAGAATTGTCAAAAGGAATCACAGAGCTGCGGGGAACCGTAGGAGAAGGAAAAGATTTTGACAGCGAAGGAGTGAATAAGCTGGTAAAAGGACTTTTGGATACCTATGAGAAGAAGGTATATAAGGCATTACAAGAAAGTTTTAAAGCATCGGAAACAGCTTTAGGAAAAATGCAGACGATGATAATAACGGAGGATGTTTTCAAGGAGTAGAGCCATGGGAAGTAAAACGGTTATTAATTATGATAATGTAAAAACAAAGACAAAGAATGTAAGCAAAATCGCAGGAGCCGGTGGGTTACAGGCAAGTGTGAAAACCCGATATAATAATTTGAAAAAAAATTGGGACTCCTGTGAGGGCGATTGTGCTTCGAGGATGAAAATGTTATTGGTAAAAGAAGAAGCAGACGCCATAGAGGCGGCAAAATTTTTGGATAAGATGCAAAAAATGATATGGGAAGCGGCAAATATATTTGACCAAAGGGATAAAAAAGACGCAAAAGAATCCGTAAAAGAGTAGATAAAGCAGGAGGGAGATTATGCAGCCAGCAGGGGGAGACATCATTAACGCAACCTTTGATGTCGAGAATATCAGAAAGTTAAAAAAGGAGCTGAAAGAGCTTCTGGAAAAGGCAGAGGAAACACAGGCAGAGCTTGCCGAAGAAATGGCAGAGCTGATGGATGTTTTGAATCAGGTACCGCAGGGGTCCGGCAATGTTGCTAATTTAAAAAGTGCGGTCAGCAGTCTGAATGGAGTGTTGGGAGAAAAAAGTTATCAGACATATAAAAAACAAGTAGAAAAAAATCTCAATCGAATCATGGAGAACGTACCGAAAACGGATAAGAAATGTGGAGATGATTTGAAAAATGTCTGCGATACATTAGATAAAATAAAAAATGATATACGGAATATAACAGACATGATTCCGAAAACCGGAAAGGGAATTGACAGCAAAAAATTCCAGAATGAGGTGGACTATTACACCAAGAAACTGGAAAATTACAACAATAATGAATTAAAATATTCGTTACAGCAGACGGCAGAATTTGTGGCATATTTAAAGGGAGATGATTTGTCCCAGACCAAAAGCAGTGTTGATCCGGTAAACTTAAGTACCGGAAACTTTTACTACGGGTATAGTGATTTGAAAATAGAAGGAGAACCGGTTTTGGATATGAACCGATTCTACAATGCCCTGTACCCAAGAGAAGGCAGTCTGGGAGCAGGATGGCAGCATCCGTACGAAGTCCGTCTCTTGATAGAGGAGGACGCGGTTCTCATTATAAAAGAAAATGGACAGGAAGAAATTTTTAAAAGAAAAGAGAACGGAGAGTTTTCCTGTGAAGAGAGCCGAAATCTTCTTACCAAAACCGAAAAGGGATATTGTTATCAAAAACAGAATGGAACCCAGCAGATTTTTGATGAAAATGGAAAATATCTGCAACTGATAGAAGCACAGAATCATGAAGTTCGCATGGTCTATGAAGAAGAATTGCTGAAAAAAGTAATTCGTGAAACAGACGGTGCAGAGCTTTCTTTTGTGTATGACGAAGAGGGACGTTTAAAAGAGGTTACGGATGATACAGGGCGGAAAATCAGTTACGGCTACGATGAAGAGGGGCGTCTGAACAGTGTTACCAATCCTGTGGGAGAAAGCTATCATTATGCCTATGACCAAGAGGGGCATTTAGTAGAAATTGAAAGTCCGCAGCAAATCTGTCTGGTAAAAACAGAATATGATGAAGATGGAAGAGCAAAAAAACAGACCTTCCCAGATAAGAGCAGCATGACCTTTTCCTATGATGAGGAAAAAGGAGAGGTTCTGCTTCAGGAGAGAGATGGAAACAAGACCATCTATTGTCACAATGAGCGGTATCAGAATGTGAAAGTCATTTATGAGGACGGTACACAGGAAAGTGACTTATATAATAAAAAGGGACAGTTAATGACCCATCGGGATGCTTTGGGAAGAGCTACCCGCTATGCCTATGATGCCAAGGGCAATCTGACACAGGTAATAGATGCCTTGGGAAATAAATGCAATGCCACCTATAATCGGGATAATCATCTGTTGACCCTTAGTGTGAACGGAAAGTTGAAACAAAAAAACACCTATGATGAACAGGGACGTCTGATAAAAATTACAGATGCTCTGGGAAGAAATACGCAGATTCAGTATGGAGAAAAGGGAAAAGAAGAGTGTGTGACATTACCGGACGGAAGTACGGTCCGATTTTCTTATGACCAACGTGGGAATCAGACCGCAGTTACAGATGCCTATGGAAGTGTCACTACCTATGCTTATGATGAACTGAACCGTATCGTACAGGAATGTGATCCACAGAAAGGAATTACCGATTATACCTATGATGAATTAAATCGAATTACGGAAATAAAAGAAGAAGGTGGAATTACTACCACCTATCATTATCATGGAAACGGACAGATTTCCAAAGCAGAGTGGAAATATGGCAGTGAAACAGCAGATTACAATGAAATCGGATGTGTGAAAGCAAAGACGGATGCCAACGGAAATACCACAGAGTATGCTTATAATGAAATGTGGAAAATACGGGAAATACGTTATCCAAACGGAGGTATCCAAAGATTTTCTTATAATAAAAAAGGATTGCTGGAGACAGAAATTGATGCGTTGGGAAACCAGACCCATTATACCTATGACGCAGTGGGCAATCTGATAAAGGAAGAAAAAGAAGGAATCGGAGTCAGCAGTTACAGCTATGACGAACTGGACCGCTTGGTATCCTACACCAATATGGATGGTCATACGAATACCTATACCTATGATGAGGAAGGGAATCTGACAGCACTTATCAATCCAAAGGGAACCAGAACCGAATACGTCTATAATGAAGTGGGACAGTTGATTCAGGAAACCAACGGAGCAGGTTATACACTTTATTATACCTATTCCCCGTTGGGACAGTTGGAAAGTATTCGGGATGAAGAGGCAGAGCTTCTCCACCGTGAATTTGAGCCGGGAGGAAGATTAAAATTCATGGAGCGGATAGATGGTCTGCCGACCACTTATGAATACGAAGCAAACGGAAATCTGAAAAAAGTACATACTCTTGCAGATGAAAATATCATCTATCATTATGACAATCGGGGCAGAGTGTTGTCCGTAGAAGGAATTGACGGAAAACAAGAGACATATACCTATGATGAAAGAGGTTTCCTGTGTACGGTGCGAAGCGGAAAAAATCAAGGGGACAGTTATGCTTATGACGGAAACGGAAATCTGACAAAGCTGACAGATGCCATGGGAAATGAGACGATATATCGTTATGATGCTATGAATCGTCTGATAGAGATTGACCGATACGCAGGAAAAGAGGAGGAAGACAAGATACCGCTTCGGCTTTGTTATGAGAGAGACCTGTTGGGAAATGTGCTGTGTGTTACGGATGAAGCGGGAAGAAAAGAACGTTATACCTATGATGCAGCAGGCAGAATGTTGACAAAAATTGACAGAGAGAGTAATCTGACATCATACAGATATTCTTGCGAGGGGAGACTTTTGCAAATTTCTTATGCTGATGGAAAAGAAAGCAGCTTTTCCTATGAAAGTAATGGTGCCTTGAGGGAGGTTCAGGATTGGACCGGAAAAACCGTCATGGAGAATGATACGCTGGGCAGAGTGCTGCAATTACATTATCCAAACGGAGAAAAAATCGGTTACCGTTATAATCTAAGAGGCGAAAGAACCGGTATCTGTTATCCTGACGGAACATGGTGTGAATATACTTATGACGAAAAAGGGCGTCTGGCAGAGATGAAGGAGAGTGGTGACAGTATTCATTACGGTTACGACTTTTATGGCAGGCTGTCCAAAAAGACCTTGCCGGGAGAGATAGAAACCGAGTATGGATACACCAAAGACGGTTGGTTAAAATCCATTATTACCCGAGGAAAAAAGGATATGCTGTATGAGAACCATCAGTATTTGTATGATGAGGAACGAAATCGGACAGAAATCACCCGAAAACGTCCCGATGCGGCAGAAACCAGCGGAAAATATGGCTATGTCTATGATGCTTTGGGAAGATTGGAAGAGGTAAGCAGAGACGGAGAAAGAATACGGAGTTATACCTATGATGCATGGGGAAATCGTCTGAACAAAACGGATACCATGGAGGGAAAGACGAAGGAAATCCATTATCAGTATCATCCATCAGGAGAGCTTTTGAGAGAATCCGATGGAACAAGCGAACTTTCCTATACCTATGATTTACGGGGAAACCTTACGGAAATCCATAGAGACGGCGTATTGGAAAAGAGCTATTGTTACGATTGCAGGAATCGTCTCAGTCAGGTAACAACAGCCGACGGAAGAGCTGTAACCTATCTGTATAACAGTCTTGGATATCGGGTAAGACGCAAGGAACAGCAGCCGGACGGAAGCGTAACCTGTAAAAATTATACGGTGGACTACACCCGGAAGGCAAACAACCTCTTGGAAGAGTCTGACGGAACAACCACCGTCCGTTATCTGTGGGACGGCAGAGCCGCTGTCCGCAAAGAGGGCAAGGAAAGTCTTTATTATCTCCATGATGAACTGGGAAGCCCTATTCGTCTGCTTAACAATCAAGGCGAAATGCTGGAAACCTATGCCTACACAGAGTTTGGCGAAGAACTCTATGACATGGGAGTTACTCAGCCATTTACCTATACCGGCTATCAGAAAGATGAACTGGCAGGAACCTACTTTGCCCAAGCCCGTGAATACAATCCGGCACTTGGACGTTTTATGGCGGAGGACATCATCCGTGGAACGATTCTCTATCCTCAAAGCCTGAACCATTATGCATATTGCTACAATAACCCGGAAGGATATGTGGATGAGGATGGAGAATTACCACTTTTGACGATGGGAATTGGAGCGGCTATTGGAGCGGCATGGGAAGGCGTATCCACAGTTGTGGAGTCTAAAGTAAAAGGGGAAAAAGTAGATTGGAAGGAAGTAGCTGTTAATGCTGCGAAAGGTGCTGTGAAAGGTGCGGTTGCCGGAAGCGGAGCAGGATTGTTGGCAGAAGTAGTTACTGATGGTCTTGTAGATGGAGTTGGTGATGTGGCAAAGCAGATGATTGTGGAAGGAAAGTCATGGAATGAAGTGGATAAGGGAAAAGCTGCTAGAGTGGGGGCTTTCAGTGCCACCAGTAATCTGGCAATTGGAGGACTCTCAAATAATAAATTTGTCAAAGAAAAGATTGGAGACAAATTTGGTAAAAAAATATTTGGCAAAAAAAGTGAAAAAGCAATGAAAATATTACAGGAAACAGAAAAAAGGGCAACGAAAGCAAAAACAATTTTATTAAAAAGTGCAGGAAAAGAATGGGAGGAACGAGCAGAAAAAATGCTTTTGAAACAAAAGGGAAAAATGCCAAAAGCTGTAAGAGATTTTGTTTTTTATAAAACATTATCCAAAGGAGAAGATAAGGTTTGTGATTATGTAAAAACTTTTGTAAAAGAAAAGACATATTGTATTTTGACATAAGGAGAATTAGAAAAATAGAATTTTTGAGGATAGGAATTAAAAATTTAGTGGGGATGTTATTGGTGGCTGGCGTTCTTGGAATCATGCAGAGCAAGGTAAAGAAAGGAAAAGCAACGCATACAGAGGATGGATTACAGCTAAAAGAACAAAATATCATAACAATACTCGGAGCCATTTTGGTGGGCTTTGGTGTTATTGCCTTGATAGAATGCATTCGTGACAAAGAGGACTTGTGGGTATTTGTGCTTTTTGGAATAATGCTATTTTCTGGACTTTGGATGATGGGAAGAGGAGTTTTCTGGGAAGTTATTGTAAATAAAGAACAAATGACAGTACATAGTTCTTTTTTTGGGAAGCAAAAAGTAATTCCAATGAATACTTCCATACGTGTGGTTTATGATGAAGACGGTAAAAATATTCGAGTTTACAATAAGAAGAAAAGAATAATGATATTGTCCACGGAAACCATCGTAGGCGTTTATCAATTTTGGGATATGATAAAAGAAACCCCGGTATCGATAGAAGACCGACGTCCTACAATTAAAAAATTTCATGTGTTCAATATGAAGTTGGAGATTGTTATATTCATAGTTGCGGCATTATTCACAGCCTTTCTGGCGGTTTCAGAAATCATTTATAATGGCACAGAAGATATTTGTATGATAATTCTTTGTATAATAATAGTTATAGTATGCGGATGGTATGTGAGTATTCCGGCTCCCATTGAGCCACCTGTCCGGAGTTTGAGAGCCACCATTCC
>USPJ01000068.1 GCA_900556645.1 uncultured Lachnospiraceae bacterium | reverse complement strand
CATGCACACATAGATCATTCAGGACTTTTACCGCTTTTGTATAATCATGGTTTCAGGGGAACTATATTTGCTACAAAGGCGACAACGGATCTTTGTAATATAATGCTTAAGGATTCTGCTCATATACAGGAGTTTGAGGCGGAATGGAGAAACCGTAAAGCAAGACGTGCTGGAAAGCCTGAGATCACACCAATGTATGATGTGGAGGATGCAGCGAATGTTATGCAGCATTTTACACCATGTGATTATAATTGTGTGTATGAAATCTGTCCAGGACTTAAAGTACGTTTCGTAGATGCAGGACATCTGCTTGGATCTTCATCAATTGAAATGTGGGTGACAGAAGAAAATGTCACAAAGAAAATACTGTTTTCGGGTGATATCGGAAATCATAACAGACCGCTTATAAAAAACCCGCAGTATGTGGAAGAGGCAGACTATGTTGTGATGGAGTCTACATATGGAAACAGGGTGCATGACACTCCGCCAGATTATGCGGTTGAGCTGGCAAAGGTTATGAATGCCACATTTACAAAGGGGGGAAATCTTGTGATCCCGGCATTTTCAGTAGGACGTACACAGGAAATGCTTTACTTTATGCGGCGCATAAAAACAGAAGATCTGCTCCCGGAATACAGAAACTTTGAAGTTTATATAGACAGTCCGCTGGCTGTTGAGGCTACGAATATATTTCATGAAAATGTTTCGGACTGCTTCGATGATGAGGCCAGGTCACTTATAGATCAGGGAATAAACCCTATCAAATTTCCGGGACTTAAAGTGGCTGTATCATCTGATGAATCAAAGATGATAAACTTCAATCCAAACTCAAAGGTGATAATTTCCGCATCCGGAATGTGTGAGGCCGGCCGGATAAGGCATCATCTGAAGCATAATTTGTGGCGAAGTGATTCAACGATATTATTTGTAGGATATCAGGTTCCGGGAACTTTAGGTTTTGCGCTTTTAAATGGAGCACAAAAGGTAAAGCTTTTCGGTGAGGAGATCAATGTCAAAGCAGATATAGTAAATCTTCCGGGAATCAGTGGACACGCAGATAAAAACCAGCTTATAGACTGGCTGGCAGAGGTTAAGACTAAACCGGAGCATGTATTTATAGTTCATGGCGAGGAGAGCACCGCAGAATCGTTTGCAGGCCTTGTCAATGAAAAATTCGGCTATGATGCGGTGGCACCATATAGTGGGGATGCATACGATCTTATCACAAATAAAAAGATCGCAGATGGTTCGAGACTGCTCGTTGAGAAGAAGGCTGCAAAGGCACAGAGCAAGAATTCAACAGTCTATGAAAGACTGATCGCAGCTGGACAGCGCCTTGTTGCGGTTATACAGAAATGTCAGGGAATGGCAAATAAGGATCTTGGCAAATTTGCAGATCAGATAAATTCCCTGTGCGATAAGTGGGACAGATAATATTTTGATGTATTAAAAAGAGCTGCCGCAAAAAAGTGATTTTATATGCACATAATTTTTTTATCAGAAATGTGATACAACATAACTTCCGATAATAAAAATTATGTGAACCTAAAATCACTTTTTTGCGGCAGCCATTTTTACACCGTAGGTTTTGCTATTTCAGATTCAGATAATTTTTCATACTTTTGAGGGCGGATTTTTCCAGTCTTGACACCTGTGCCTGTGAGATATGGATTTCATCGGCAACCTCCATCTGGGTTTTTCCCTCAAAAAACCGAAGCTGTATGATATAATTTTCACGCTCGTTTAAACGTTTCATGGCGTCGTTCAAAGACAGCTCCTCCACCCATTTTTCCTCTTTGTTTTTTTTGTCACTGATTTGATCCATCACATAGAGGGTGTCCCCGCCGTCGGTATACACCGGGTCATAGAGACTGAGAGGACTCTGGATGGCATCTAAGGCAAAAACAATATCCTCTTTGGGAATACCGGTTTCCTTGGAAATATCCTCCAGTGTGGGTTCTGTGGAGGCAGTACGGGTGAGAAGCTCCTTGGCATGGATTGCCTTATAAGCGGTATCTCGAAGGGAACGGCTGACCCGGATAGAGTTGTTATCCCTTAAGTATCTGCGAATCTCTCCAATAATCATGGGAACGGCATAAGTGGAAAATTTTACTCCCATGGTAGGGTCAAAATTGTCAATGGATTTAATAAGACCGATACATCCGATTTGAAATAAATCATCCACATTTTCGTTGTGATTGGAAAAGCGTTTGATGACACTTAAGACTAACCTTAAGTTTCCCTTAATGTAGGTTTCTCTGGCAGCCATGTCTCCCTCTTTAATTCGCTTGAATAATTCTTCTTTTTCGCTTTCCTTTAAGATGGGAAGTTTTGCGGTGTTGACGCCGCAGATTTCAACTTTATAAGCTGCCATATCGATTCCTCCTAGTAACTGACAGATGACCTGTCTATGTAGGAAAAAGAAGATGGTATTAGGATGTACAAAGGCGTGGAAAGTTATTCAAGAATTCTCTTTATTTTCTAAAAATGATATGATAAAATTAGCACAAGAAATAGGACACAAAAGGGATTAGAAAGAGGCGGCCTATGAGAGATTTGATTGATGAGAGAAATGCAAGGGAAAAAATCAAAAGTAGCATTATCAAACGGGCAAATGTGCATTATATGACCCCGGAAGAACTGGCAAGAATAAAAGAAGAAGAGGATAAGAAAAAAGCTCAGGAAATTTATGAGCGTCTTCAGGCAGAAGCCAAAGAAGACGAAGAAAAGAAAGCCGAAGAGAGACGTCAGGCAATGGAGCAGAGGCAAAAGGAGGAGCAGGGCTATAACGAAACCACCAACTCTCCGTCGGGAGCCTATGGAACCAAAGCAGTGGATGATGTTACCAGAGAGCAGATTAACGCAATCTTATCAGAAAAACAGGTCGCATTGGAACATGTAATAGAAGAAGTGAAGCATGAGGAGGAGTGACACCTATGAAGGAACCAAAGAAAGAAAATCTGGAAGAGGAGAAGAAAGAAAAAGAATTAAATGCGGAGTGGTCCCAGGACGCTCAGGACGAATTGCAGGATTTTATTGAATCACAGGGAATTTACATCCGTCAGTAAGTCCTTTGGAGGAAAATGAAAATTGCGTTTAAAAGCACGCAGAAAAGTAGAATATTCTTTAAAGCCGCAGAGTTCGGCAGCTTTCATGACTGGTACACCGTCTTTGATGAGTTCAGAGGCGTGTAGCAGTCTTTTTTGTTCAATGTAATTGTGGAGGGTGTAACCGGTCTCCTCTTTAAAACGGTGCATGAGGTAATATTTGCTCAGATACAATTTTCCCGCAAGGGTTTCGTTGGAAAGGTCCTCGTCCAGATGGGTGTTAATGTAGCGGATAAGCTCGGCAATCTGTTTGTCATAGGTGAGATCTGTCTCATCTGCACAAAAGGAGGTGTCCAGAAAAACACGGTTAATGTAAACCAGCAGTTGGAGAAAATAGGTATCGCTGAGCAAATCATGCCCGAAATCCGTACTTTTTAAGCTGTTTTCCAGATTGTCGATGATGGTTTGAATCTCAGCCTGCAAGGAAGAACGCACCCGTATCAGGTTGAAGCTCTTTTCCAGACTTTCCTCGAAACAGGAGGAAAGGTCGCAGTCCTTGCGGTGCTGGCTTTGGATAAAATCATTTTGAACCCAGATGACAATACGTTCGTAAGTACTGTTTTCATCAATGACCGGTTTGTGGATATCGTGGTGGCGAACCAGTAGAATATCCCACGGTTTTAAATGGTAGGATTTTCCCTCTACAATATAAGTTACATTGCCGGAGAGGAAAATGACAATCTTATCAAAGTCATGATAGTGAAAATCAAAATCACGTTTGACCTTGTCCTTTAAGTGAAAAAGTCTGAAATTCTGCTGTAAATAGCCACTTTTTAAATTTTCTTCCAATGGATACATAGTTTTACACTCCGTAGATTATGATAATTTTATTGTACAGCACTTTTTGCATACTATCAAGCATTAATCACACTAGGAAATGCAAATAAATAGAATATAATAAAAGTATCAAAGGGAACAGCTTGACGGAAGGAGCGAAGGTTTATGGAGACAATCACATTAAAAAAATATAGAGGACGGGGAAATAATTATTTGATTCTGGACCCAAATAAAAATGAAGTATTTTTGCAGGAGAGAAATATCGAAATGCTCTGCAAAAGAAATTTTGGAGCGAATGCATCCGGCTTGTTATATGGACCGATTATGGAGAATGACAAGATTATCGTGAGAATGTATGACAAAGATGGCAGAGAAGCAGAGCAGTACGAAGGCGGTATCTGTGTTTTTGCAAAGTATCTGTTGGATGACGGATATATCCAGAAAGATGAATTTGTGCTGGCAGATGAAAAAGGCGGAGTAGAAATGCACTTTTTCAACAAGGAAATGGCACACTTTTTAACCGGCGGAGTAAAAGAAGAAGAAAGCTATACCGTAGCAGAGAACTTTTTCTCCTAAAAACCGCTCCTATTTTTATATAAATGAACATAGCCCTCCGGGAAGGAAGGCACTGTGGTGAAGAATCCTGTAAAGCAGGATTCTTTTTATTTAATAGGAAAATCCTTTGGATTTCCTATTAAATAAAAACGCTCCGCGAGGATGTGCACTCGCGTGAGAGGAAGATGTCAGCTAAAGCTGACCACGCTCGGCACACAAAGTGTGCGAGCCCCTCATGAGTGAGGGGTTAGGGAGCTGATGTGGGCTTGCCCACTTTGTTCTGTGAAATTCGATTTACACACAGCAGAAAAAGGAGTGTTTTTAATGAATGAAAAAGAAACAATGAATAAAATGGGAGTCATGAGAATTGACAAGTTGTTGTTGACCATGGGAATTCCCATCATTTTATCCATGATGATGCAGGCACTTTACAATATTGTGGACAGTGCTTTTGTATCCAATATGGCAGAGAATGGGGAGGCGGCGTTAAATGCATTGACCTTAGCGTTTCCGGTGCAGATGTTGATGGTTGCCATAGGAATCGGAACCGGTGTGGGAACCAATGCACTTTTGTCCAAAAGTCTGGGACAGGGAAACAAGGAAAAAGTAAACCGGGTGGCAGGAAATTCTGTATTTTTGGGAGGAATTATCTTCCTGATTTTTTTGTTATTCGGAATTTTCGGAGTGAATGTATATGTAAGCTCTCAGACCTCCAATGAAATGATTCTGGGAATGGGAGTGGATTATCTTCAAATCTGCTGCTGTATTTCTTTTGGAATAGCTTTTTTCCCGATTTTTGAAAAGTTGTTACAGGCCACCGGACGTTCTATGTATTCTACCATTGCACAGATAGGAGGAGCAGTTACCAATATTATTCTGGATCCAATTTTAATTTATGGCTTGCTGGGAGCACCTAAAATGGGAGTAAAAGGAGCGGCATATGCAACCGTTATCGGACAAATCGTATCTTTCCTGTTAGCGTTAGTGTTCCATCTGAAACATAACAAAGAGATTCAGAATGGGTTCTGTTACATGAAACCGTCAGGCAAAATCATAAAAGAAATCTATGCCATCGGTTTTCCGGCTATGATTGCACAGGCTTTGATGTCAGTAATGACCTATGGATTAAATATTATCTTTGTAAAAATCGATGAGACGGTAGTTACAGCCTACGGACTTTATTATAAAATCCAGCAGTTCGTGCTTTTTGCAGCCTTCGGTCTGAGGGATGCCATTACACCGATTGTATCCTTCAATCACGGTATGCAGAGTAAAAAACGTGTAAAAGAGGGAATCAGATATGGAATGCTCTACACGATAATCATTATGGTTGTAGGATTGGTGATTTTGGAGATTTTTGCAAAACCTTTTGCATCCGTATTCGGCTTGTCGGGAGAGACAGAACAGTTGTGTATCGGAGCAATGCGAATCGTATCTTTGAGCTTTGTATTTGCGGGAGCAAATATTGCGTTACAGGGAATTTTCCAGGCATTGGATTCCGGTTTGGAATCTCTGGTTATTTCGGTTTGCCGACAGATACTCTTCGTACTTCCGGTGGCATGGGGATTTTCTCTACTTGCCAGAAATAATGCACAGCTTGTATGGACAATCTGGATGACATTCCCCATTGCGGAACTGGTATCTATGCTGATAGCGTTGGTATTTATGAGAAATATTACAAAAAATAAAATTGAAGGACTGGAGGGGTAAAAATGAAAAACAGAATTATTACCATCAGCCGTGAGTTTGGCAGCGGTGGAAGATATATTGGAGAAGAGACGGCAAAAAAGCTGGGAATTGCTTATTATGATAAAGAAATCATTGCAAAAACGGCAGAAGCCACCGGATTTTCTCAAGACTTTATAGAAAAAAAGGGAGAGTATTCTCCAACAAAAAGTCTGTTTGCCTATGCCTTTGTGGGAAGAGACAGCCTCGGTTCTTCCGCAGATGATTACCTCTATAAAGTGCAGAGGGACATTATCATGGAGCAGGCAGAGCGTGAACCCTGCGTGATTGTGGGACGATGTGCGGATTATATCTTAAAAGACCGGGAAGATTGTATCAATATTTTTATCCATGGAGAAAAGAAAGAAAAGATAGAACGGATTCAGGAAATCTGTCAGGTTTCTCCGGCAGAGGCGGAAAAAAGAATCAAGGATATGGACAAAAAGAGAAGTGTTCATTACAAATATTATACCGATAGAGAGTGGGGAAATGTCAAAAATTATGCACTGACCTTAAATAGCAGTGTCTTGGGAT
>USPJ01000067.1 GCA_900556645.1 uncultured Lachnospiraceae bacterium | reverse complement strand
CAATTACAAAGTATGTAAAAGAGATGGGATATACTCATGTTGAGTTGATGGGAATCGCAGAGCATCCGTTTGACGGTTCCTGGGGATATCAGGTGACCGGATATTATGCACCGACTTCCAGATATGGAACGCCACAGGATTTCAAGTATATGGTGGATTATTTACATCAGAATAAGATTGGAGTTATCCTTGACTGGGTACCGGCACATTTTCCGAAAGATGCCCATGGTCTTGCGAACTTTGACGGAACCGCAGTGTATGAGCACGCAGATCCGAGACAGGGAGAACATCCGGACTGGGGTACCAAGATTTATAATTACGGACGCCCGGAGGTTAAGAACTTCCTGATCGCAAATGCCCTTTACTGGGTGGAGGAGTGCCACGTAGACGGACTTCGTGTGGATGCTGTTGCTTCCATGCTTTATCTTGATTATGGTAAGAAGGATGGAGAATGGATCGCAAATAAATATGGCGGAAATCAGAATCTGGAGGCTATTGAATTCTTTAAGCATCTGAATACAGTAGTACTTGGAAGGAATCATGGAACTGTGATGATCGCTGAGGAATCTACTGCATGGCCGATGGTTACAGGGGATGCAGAGAAGGACGGACTTGGTTTTAGTCTGAAGTGGAATATGGGATGGATGAATGACTTCCTGGAATATATGAAGCTGGATCCGTATTTCCGTAAATTTAATCATAATAAGATGACTTTCTCCATGTCATATGCATACAGCGAGAGATATGTATTAGTTCTTTCTCATGATGAGGTGGTTCATCTGAAATGCTCCATGCTTGAGAAGATGCCGGGAGAGTTACCGGACAAATTCAAGAATTTAAAGGCTGCCTATTCATTTATGAACTGCCATCCGGGTAAGAAGCTTCTGTTTATGGGACAGGATATTGCACAGCTTCGGGAGTGGAGCGAAGAGCGGGAGCTGGACTGGTATCTGTTGGAAGACCCGAGACACAAAGGAATCCAGAACTTTTTCCGGGAGTTGTTACATATCTATCGGAAGCATCCGTGTATGTACGAGATGGACGACAGTTGGGACGGATTTGAGTGGATTAATGCAGATGATACGGAAAAGAGTATTTTCAGTTTCCTGCGAAAGGGTTCCGAAGGTGAAAAACGCCTGTTGTTCGTATTTAATTTTACTCCGGTGGAGAGAAGCGATTACCGTGTAGGAGTGCCGGAGAAAAAAAGCTATAAACTGATTCTGGACAGTGAAGAAGAGCGGTTTGGCGGAAGCGGAAATACGGCGAAAAAGAAAACCTATCAGGCAAAGAAAATGCCGTGGGATAACAGAGAGTATTCCATTGGTTATCCGTTAGCACCGTATGGAGTAGCAGTATTTGAATATTAAAAGAAGAGACAGCGGACGGCTGTGAGTGGAAAACTTACAGTTGTCCGCTTTATTTTTTGTGCCTTCTAACCGAAATATATAGCAGAGTGAAGGAGGTATCCTATGAGAATAGATGCAAACAATTTGGCGGAAGTGACACAGAAAAATACCGGTGTTCAAAATAAGGACGGTAAAAGTGTTTTAATAGAAAATGTATGTACAAAAGAAGTAGATAAAAAAAGCGGAAGCACCTATTCCGTAAAAAGCGTGACCTATGAGAAACCTCTTTCCGAAGAAAAGACAGATGTGGAAGAATTGGAAAAAGAGGGCTTTGGAGCAGATGGGGCATGGATGAAACAGCAGATGGAAATTCTCTCTAACATTACCTCTGAAAACGACTACGAAAAATTAGAGGAAAAAGGCTACGGCGGTCAGGATGCGGAAGTGGAAGGTATCGTCACCGTAGTGGATAAAATTAAAGCAGAATTGGCAAAAGCCGGGGTAGATACCCAAATTTTCGGAGAAGAGCTGAGCACAAAAGACTTAGAAGAGATTACAGGAAGTACTGCTGTGGCAAATCAGATTACCCGGGCATTGCAGGCGGCAGACCTTCCTGAGACAGAGGAAAATCTTACAGAGACAAAAGAAGCATTGGAAATAGCGGAAAGTCTGGAAGCACCTTCCGATGCCACCATCAAATATATGCTGGAAAATGAGATGGAGCCGACTATCGAAAACCTCTATATGGCAGAACACAGCACAGCAAAAAACTATCTGCCACAGACGGAAGAATCCATAGATGTAGAAGCATTACAGGAACAGATTGAAAAGGTTTTACAGGAAAATGGATTTGAAGTAACAGAAGAAAATATACAGGACAGCAAATGGCTGGTAGAACAGGGAATTCCGTTGACAGAGGAAACCTTAAACAGTTATCAGGAGTTAAAGGCATTAAAGCTCCCGGCAGAGGGAACAGAAGTCTTGCAGGCAATTACCGATGCCATTGCACAGGGAAAACGTCCAAAGGAGGCAATCCTTAGCATTACTGCTCGCCGTCAGTTAGAGGAAGTACGGTTGGAAATGAGTGCAAAGGCAAACTATGCTCACGGGAAAGAAGGAGTTGCCATTGATACCGAAAGCATTGCCCAGACTGTGGAGGAACTGAAGCAGGCAGAGGAAACCTACTACAAAAATCTGTTGGAGCAGGGCGGTGTGGAGGCTACGGAGGAAAACGTAGCTACTTTTCGTCAGATTGAACAGACCATTGAAGAAATGAAGCAGGTTCCGGCGTATACATTGGGTATTTTGGAGGGCACACCGGAGACCCCAAAGGAAATCCACCGGGAAGGAAAAATCCTGCAGGATACCTTTGAAAAGGCAAATGAATCCTATGAGGCGTTGATGACGGCTCCCAGAAGGGATATGGGAGATTCCATTCAGAAAGCCTTTCGCAATGTGGATGATATTTTGGAGGACTGCGGCATAGAAGCAACAGAAGCCAATCGGAGAGCGGTTCGGATTCTGGCGTATAACAATCAGGAGATTACCCCGGAAAGTATCTTAAAGATAAAAGCAGTGGATGAAGAGGTACAGCAGACCTTTCGCAACATGACACCGCAGGTAGTGCGGGAAATGATAAAGACCGGAGTTAATCCGTTGGATATGAATGTGGCGGAGTTAAATGAGAAAGCAATGGAAATCCGTCAGGAATTGAACATCGACAATGAAGAAGAGCGTTTCAGCAAATATCTTCACAAATTAGAACAGAACAGCGAGATTGCAGAGGAAGAGAGAAGTGCTTATATTGGTATTTACCGCCTGATTGCACAGGTGGAAAAGACGGACGGTGCAGCCATCGGGATGTTGGCGGCACAAAGCGGAGAAATGACTATGAGGAATCTGATTACCGCAGTCCGCAGCAGTAAAAAAGAAGGCAGAGAATATACCATAGATGAAGAGTTTGGGGGTCTGGAGTCTGTGGAAACCAAGACTTCTTCCATTACAGAGCAGATAGAAGCTGGTTATCAGAAAAACTGTCTGAAAGATGTCATGCGGGAGCTGTCACCGGAGAGGTTGGCACAGATACCGGATTGGGAATCAATGACCCCGGAACAGTTAAAGGGAGCTTTGGAGCAGATTCCACAGAAAGAAGAACTGGAAAAGGCTTACACGCAGGAACAGATGGCTTCTTACGGTGCCTGTGCCGTGGCATCGGAGGAGGTATATCAGATGTTAGAGCAGTATGATTTGCCTAAGACGGTGAACAGCATTCTGGCACTTCAGCAAATGATGTCCAACAGAAACGGAGCCTTTCGGAAACTGTTTTCTCAGGCGGCAGAGAATCCAAATACAGATATCAGACAGCTACAACAGCAGGTTCTCTCAGAATTTGCCGAGGCATTAAAAAGCCCGGAGGATATGGCAGAAGCACAGCAGAAGCTGGCGGAAACAGCGGAAAACGTAATGAAGGGTATGATCAATGAAACCGAGGTAAGTACACTGGATTTAAAGGAAATGAAGCTTGCCAAGACCCAGATAGAGCTGGGAACCAAAATGGCAAAGGAAGAGACCTACCAGATACCGGTGCTGGTGGGAGATTCCGTAACGGGAATATCCCTAAAGATTGTCCGCGGAAAAGAGGAAAAGGGCAGAGTGGATATTCTCTTTGGCGGCGAAAATATCGGCGAGGTTGCGGCACAGATTGCAACGGATGGAGAAAAGCTGGAAGCTTATATTGTATCGGATTCCCAAAGTACCTTAGAGGCATTCCGGCAGCAGGAAGAGCTGTTTTTGCAAATGCTCAAAGAGGAAAGCGGACAAAAGGCAGAGCTTCATTATGTGCAGGCAAAGGAACCTCAAAAAGTCCATATGCTTCAGACAAAGGGAGAGGAAGAGACTTCGGAAAAAACCGAAGTACAGACAAAGACTCTTTACCATATGGCAGAGAGCTTTATCAAAACCGTGCAGGTATTAAATGTATAGTTTTCTTTTCAGAAAGGATGCAGAAAATAGAAAACCATACCGATATATATAGCAGATACAGGATGGAAAACCGCAGGGAAGCGACCAGTAGATGAAGAAAAGCGAGGAAAGAATATGAAAATCAATCACAACATATCAGCGGTCATTACAAACCATCGACTATTGAATACAGAAAATTCACTGGCGGCATCTATGGAAAAATTGTCATCAGGACTCCGTATCAATCATGCAAAGGACGATGCGGCAGGCATGGCGATTTCCACCAAGATGAAAGCACAGATTAAAGGTTTGGATCAGGCATCCAGAAATGCCTCTGACGGAAACAGTATTTTACAGACGGCAGACGGAGCATTAAACGAGGTAACCTCCATGATTCAGCGTATGCGTGAATTGGCAGTGCAGGCAGCAAACGGAACCAATACGGATGATGATAAAGAGGCAATTCAGCAGGAGATTGATTCCTTAAAAGAAGAAATAAACCGAGTATCTACAGATACTGAATTTAATACAAAGACATTATTTGACGGAAGTTTGGATACCAGAGTGTATGCGGACCATGTATCACGCATTGCAATTTCCGATGCGGTGTTGCCGGGGGATTACACTTTTACCGTAACAGCGGCATCCACACAGGCAATTTACAATAATCCGGCAGATGCAGCCAATCCTATTACGGCACCAACCTATATAGATGCAGACGGCAATGAGGCAAAAGATTTGGCAGCAGTACCGGCAGATGCGGCAGGAATCGTTACCATCAACGGACGGGAGATTAAGATTGCCGAAGGAGATACCGCCATGGAGGTATATGAGAAGCTTCGTGACGGAGCAGAGCTGGGTGAATGCAGTATACAGGCATTGACGGAGGCAGGAGGAGCCTATACAAAGAAGACCACGGATTATGCCTTTGGAGATGCGTTGCAGTTTACATCAGATATCTATGGAAGTACTGCACAGGTAAAGATTTCCTGTGACAATGAAGAACTGGCAAAGTTTTTGGGCGTTCCGGTAAACAATACCGATACTATGCCGAGAGGAAACGATGCCAAAATTGAGCTGGATAAGGATTCTGCCTTTGGAGACCACTGTACTTATGCGGTAGAGGGAAACAAGATTACAGTAACTGACCGGGGCGGCTTTGAGATTTCCTTTATGATGGAAGAAGGATATGAGGGAGCAAATCCGGTTACCTTGGATGTAACCAATATCGGAACTCTGACCCTTCAGATTGGAGCCAATGAAAATCAGACCATGGAGGTGCGAATTCCTGAAATTTCAGCAAAGAGCCTTTATATTGATGATTTGGATGTTACCACTATCACAGGTGCAGACCGGGCAATCAGCAAATTGGATGATGCACTGGAATCCATCAGTGCCTCCCGTTCCAGAATCGGTGCATACCAGAACCGTCTGGATCATGCCATTGCCAGTCTGGATGAAACCAGTCAGGATATGACATCTGCACTGTCCCGAATCGAAGATGTGGATATGGCAGAGGAAATGACAGAATACACAAAGCAGCAGGTACTGTCACAGGCAGCCACCAGTGTATTGGCACAGGCAAATGATATACCACAGCAGGTATTGCAGTTGTTACAGTAGGTGATAAAAAATGGACAGAGAAAAAGTGTTGGATTTTACCAGACGTATCAGTCAATGTAATAAAAGCGGGCTGACATTGATTACGTATGAAATATTATTTGCATATCTGGAAGACGCAGAAAAAGCACATAGAGAGGCAAATCGGCAGCAGTTCAAAGAAAATATCCGGGAAGCATCAAATTGTATCGAGCAGTTGATAGGTACATTGAATTTTGACTATGAGATTGCAAAAAACCTATATCCCATTTATCAATTTTGTAAAGAGCAGCTTGCCATGACACTTATCAAAAATGACTTGTCGGGGATAGAGCAGGCAAAAAAGTTATTGCAGAAGTTCTATGAGGGATTCCAAGAGGCATCCATAGAAGATGTTTCTCTTCCGTTGATGCAAAACAGCGAAAAAGTAGTAGCAGGAATGACCTATCAGAAAGACCATCTGAGCGAGCATTCCATGATAGGAGAAGAAAGCAGAGGATTCTTAGCATAGAATCCTCTTTTTATACCTCCTCGAATTGTTTTACGCAGCCCAGCAAAAATTTATAACGCAGTTGGAGAGCATTTAATTCATAGATAGAGCTATCAATCAAATCCGGTTCAACGGCATGTTCAAAATTTGCGTAAGCAGCATCAAGCTCTCGTTTTGTCTGCCGGATATTGTCCAAAAGCAGCAAATAATGGGGATCTTTTTTCGAACTTTCTTTTGTTAATACAAACATAGTATCACATCCTTTTGGAAAAACTTCCCTTTCTAATAATAAGTATAAGCAGAGAAAATCC
>USPJ01000066.1 GCA_900556645.1 uncultured Lachnospiraceae bacterium | reverse complement strand
TGCCGTTGATGCCCTGGAGGATGCTGGCCATGTGTCAGGTGAAGAGGGATGGCCAATGATCACTGGCTGTGGCTGTGAGGCAGAAGCAGTAACTGCTGTGATTGAGGGAAAACTTGCAGACAGTCTGTTCTTTGACAACCGCGTGCTGGCAAATGACTGTGTGACTATGGTGGACACTTTTCTGAAAGGGGAGAAACCAGAGATTTCTGATTACGAGCAGTATGACAACGGAACCAAGATCGTGGGAACTGTAACAAGCGATATCCAGCTGATCGATGCGGATAATTACCAGATGCTTGTGGATGACGGATATTATGATGAGGATGAGATTGTATCGGAAGCAACTCCGACACCGATTCCGACAGCAACACCGGAAGTTACGGTAACAGAAGAACCGGATAAAGATGTAACTCCTACACCGTCTGAGAAAGCTGACGGAGAAGATGACAAAACCACCCCGACACCGTCAGAAGAGGCTGGTGCTTCTGTGACTCCGACACCGGAAGCAGATGAAACGGCAACTCCGACACCTACAGAGAAAGCTTCCAAAGGTGCAGATGCATAAAACAAAATAAATATGGCAAAATAAAAATACTCCTGGAAACCGACATACGTAAGTTTCCAGGAGTATTTTTTATGATAAATCTTATTCGCGGAAAGTAAGCTTGCCACCTTCAATGGAATCAATGATGGCAAGGGATTCCAGATGGATACCCATATCACGGATGGTCTGTCCGCCGGACTGGAAGCCTTTTTCGATAACGATTCCGGCACCTTCAAGGGTTGCACCGGATTTTTTGACGATATCGATCAGACCGAGCAGTGCACATCCGTTTGCAAGGAAATCATCAATCAGAAGTACATGATCTTCCGGTCCAAGGAATTTCTTGGATAAGATAACATCATAGACTTTTTTGTGAGTGAAGGATTCAACCTTTGAACAGTACATTTCTCCATCAAGGTTCAGGCTCTGCGCTTTTTTTGCAAAAACGACAGGAACATCAAAATACTGTGCGGCAATGCAAGCAATTCCAATGCCGGAAGCTTCAATTGTGAGAATTTTTGTAATCGGGCAATCGGCAAAACGTTTCTTGAATTCTTTACCGATCTCATTGATCAGGTCAATATCCATCTGATGATTCAGGAAGCTGTCCACTTTTAAAATATTTCCTTCTTTTACTACGCCGTCTGTCAGAATTCTGTCTTTTAAAAGCTGCATGAAATTTATCTCCTTTGATTTATCACATTAATGTATGTTTACTGCTCACGGACAGAGCAGTAATATTTTTAATATGTATCATACGACAATATTTGCGTGAGTGCAATTATTTTTGACAAAAAATCTAAAAATAATTATAATAGTCTCAGACTGGTTGGGAAAAACCACAGGACAATCTGTGCAGATTGCCGTAAATCAGCCGAAGAGGGCTAAATAGTGAAACGGATTGTGAATATCCGTCTTACGGACTGGAGATGGAATATGAAAGAATATGAACTGATATGGGAAATTTTTAATAAATGTCCGCGGAATCAGATGCGTGATGTTTTTGTGGAAGAGCTGGAACTTGAGGATCCGGAAGAATATATCAGAAATAAATTCAAAGGAAAAGAAGTTTCCTATGAGAAAACTGTCCTGGAGGATGGAACCATTATTTTTGATATTACGACTTCACAAATAAAACAGCGTTGCTCCTTTACAGAAATTTGACAAATGTGGTATAATATCATTTACGCTGTACGGAAGTGCTGTAAGCAGGAAAGCCACAGACAGTGTGTGAGGATATAAAGACAGATAAGCGGTAAAGAATCGGATATTCTGAAAGAGAAAGGGGAATGTTATGGCCGAGGAACAAAAGACACATACGCATGTACTGGAGGATGGGACGGTAGTTGAACATTCTCATGGGGAGCATGGGCATCATCACAGTCATGCGCATACAAAGGCAGTGCTGAATCGTATGTCCAGAGCAATCGGACATATGGAATCTATCAAACGTATGATAGAGGACGGAAGAGACTGTGCGGAAGTTCTGATACAGCTTTCAGCAGTGAAATCTGCTATCAATAATACAGGTAAGATCATTCTTCAGGATCATATTGAGCACTGTATCGTAGATGCGGTAGAGCATGGCGATAAGGATGCGATCAAAGAACTGGAACGTGCAATCGACAGATTTATGAAATAAGGTAAGGAGTTCATGAGCAAATCGTGAATGAGGAAAATGCACGGACAGAGAGCCAGTTCTGCCTGTGTAAATACAAAGAATGAGAGGAACCTATTATGGCAAAAGAATGCAGCAATTCATCCTGCAACAAATCAAGCTGTGAAGGCTGCGGCCAGAAACAGCCCCAGAGCCTCATGGCAGAACCAAATGTTTTTTCTGACGTAAAACATGTGATCGGAGTTGTCAGCGGAAAGGGTGGCGTTGGTAAATCCTTCGTAACAGGCTCCCTGGCCAATCTGATGGCTTCCAAGGGATATAAAGTGGGCATTATGGATGCGGATATCACAGGTCCGTCCATCCCGAAGATGTATGGCATCAAGGGTAATGCACAGGGCAGTGACAACGGAATCTATCCGATGCCAACTGCAAACGGAATTGAGGTTATGTCTGTAAACCTTCTGCTTCCGGATGAGGAGACACCGGTAATCTGGAGAGGCCCGGTAATCGCCGGTGCGGTTACTCAGTTCTGGACCGACGTAATCTGGGGCGACCTGGATGTAATGTTCATCGATATGCCGCCGGGCACCGGTGACGTTCCGCTCACCATCTTCCAGTCCATTCCGGTGGACGGCATCATCATCGTAACCTCTCCGCAGGAGCTGGTACAGATGATTGTAAAGAAAGCTTACAATATGGCAGGAATGATGAATATTCCGGTACTGGGCGTTGTGGAGAATTACAGCTATCTGAAATGCCCGGACTGCGGAAAAGAGATTTCTCTCTTCGGAGAAAGCCATATTGACGAAGCGGCAAAAGAGCTGGGAATAGATGTGTTAGGAAAGCTTCCGTTGGACCCAAAATCTGCACAGGCAGCAGACGAAGGAAAATTCTACGAGGTGGAGATATCGCATCTAGAGGCAGGAATTGCCAAACTTGAAAATTTATAATTTATGAGTGGAATGTTACAGTTGGACGGACAGATTCTTTTGTGGATTCAGGAATATCTCAGGACTCCGTGGCTGACTAAATTTTTTACAGTCATTACAAGACTGGGAGACAAAGGAAGCTTTTGGATATTATTTGCAATTCTGTTTTTGCTGGTTCCGAAGCTTCGCAAGACAGGGATTCACTCCCTGGAGGCTATGGCAGGTTCCTTCCTGATAAATAATCTGTTCCTAAAAAATGTGATAGCCAGAACCAGACCTTACGAGGCAGTGGAGGGTTTAACCAGACTGATTGAAAAACAATCGGATTTTTCCTTTCCTTCCGGTCACACGGCAACCTCCTTTGCCATGGCAGTTATTTTGTATCGTGAGCTGCCCAAAAAGTATGGAATCTGTTTTATGGTATTGGCAGGACTGATTGCTCTGTCCCGACTATATCTGGGTGTGCATTATCCGACGGATGTGTTGGCAGGAGCTATATCGGGAACGTTGATAGCACTGGCGGTAGAGAAATTGAATGAAAGGTATGACACAGAAAAGGAGTTGTCCTAGATGAACAACTCCTTTTTTGTATAAAAATCATTGATTAATTATCCGATTCCATATGAATTCCACGGTTGCTGTCTGCTTTTACGTCTTCACCAAAATGATAGTCGTTGCCCGGCAGAATTGCATTGAGGATAATACCGGCAATCGCTGCAATGGCGAGACTGGTCAGGGTAATGGATGTACCGGCAATGGTAAAGGTCAGTCCATCGGAAAAACCAAGTCCGCAAACAAGGATAACGGCTGCGATAATCAGGTTACGTGATTTTGTGAAATCCACATGATTTTCTACGATGTTACGAACACCGATAGCGGAAATCATACCGTAAAGGATGAAGCTGACACCTCCGATGATGGAAGCCGGCATGGAGCCGATGATAGCGGATACCTTTGGAATGAAACTGAGTACGATGGCATAAACCGCAGCAATACGGATAACCTTCGGATCGTGTACACGGCTTAATTCCAAAACTCCGGTATTTTCACCGTAAGTGGTATTGGCAGGACCGCCAACCATAGCGGAAAGTGCGGTTGCCAGACCGTCACCGATTAAAGTACGGTGAAGACCCGGGTCTTCCAAGAAATTCTCATCTACGGTAGCAGAGATTGCGGAAATATCTCCGATATGTTCCATCATAGTAGCGATGGCAATCGGTGCCATAACCAGAACCGCTGTAATATTGAATTTACAGAACTGGAACGGCGGCAAACCTACCCATGCAGACTGAGCTACATTTGAGAAATCCAAGATAGCGGAGCCGTCAGGATTTGTAACACCGCAGGCGGTAAGAATCAAAGCCAATACATATGGGATCACAACACCCATCAGAATAGGGATAATCTTAAACATTCCTTTTCCCCATACATTGAAGATGACAATAACTGCCAGAGCAACAAGGGCTAAAAGCCAGTTGGTGGAAGCATTGGCAATAGCACTAGGTGCCAGACTCAGACCGATACAGATGATGATAGGTCCGGTTACTACCGGCGGAAGGAAACGCATAACGCGTTTTACGCCTACCAGTTTGATAATCAGAGCCAGAATCAAATAGAGCAGACCGGCAACTACGATACCGCCGCAGGCATATGGTAATTTTTCACCATAGCTCATATCGGCAAAAATGCCGGTGTTCAATTCGGCTACGGTAGCAAAGCCACCCAGAAAAGCAAAGGATGAACCCAAGAATGCAGGGACCTTCATTTTGGTGCAGAGATGGAAAAATAAAGTTCCGATACCTGCACAGATTAAAGTTACCTGTACGGATAAACCTTCGCCATGGAAATAACTGTTGACTAAAATTGGTACTAAGATTGTTGCTCCGAACATAGCAAACATATGCTGTAATCCCAGAAGCAACATTTTTGGTGTGCCAAGGGCACTGGCATCTTTGATAACACCATTTTCGTTATTCATGAGTAAAACTCCTCCTACGTATTTTTATCATAGTAGATTATAAAGGGTTTTGACGGCAAGGGCAAGGACAATATGAAGAAAAAAAACAGAATGGAAAAGGAAATTGATTACAATTTTAACATAGTAAAAAGAAAGTGCTTATGCTAAAATTATAAATATAGGGAAAGATAGAAAACAAAACGGAGGGAACAGAAATGAATCCAATCTATGATAAATTAGAAAAATGCTATCGGTGTGTTCGGGAAAAAACAGACTTTCAGCCGAAGGTGGCATTAATTTTAGGCTCCGGCTTCGTTCAGTATATGGATGAATTTCAGATTGTGGACAGAATCGATTACCACGAAATTGAGGGTTTTCCGGTATCCACGGTGGAAGGACATGCGGGAGAGTTTCTTTTTGGGTATACGGGAGAAGTGCCACTGGTAATTATGAACGGAAGGGTTCATTATTATGAAGGTTATTCCATGCAGGATGTGGTGCTTCCTACCAGATTGATGAAAATGCTAGGAGCAGAAATCCTGTTTTTGACCAATGCCGCAGGAGGATGCGGAGACGGATTTCAAGCGGGAGATTTGATGCTGATTACCGACCAGTTGTCTATGTTTGTGGATTCGCCGCTGATTGGAAAAAATGTCAGCGAGCTGGGAACCAGATTCCCGGATATGAGCGAAATCTATGACAAAGATTTACAGGAGATTATCCGAAAGACGGCAAAAAAACTGGGAATGGATTTGAAAGAGGGAATCTATTGTCAGTTCAAGGGACCGAATTACGAGTCTCCGGCAGAAGTACGGGCAGCTAAAATGTTAGGTGCCTCCGCAGTGGGAATGAGTACCGCCTGTGAGGCAATCGCCGCAAATCACATGGGAATGAAAATCTGCGGACTGTCCTGTCTTACCAATTTGGCAGCGGGAATGTCCGAACAGCCATTGTCTCACGCAGAAGTACAGGAGACCGCATCAAAGGTGGCACCGATGATACGGAAATTGCTGCATGAGTCCATTGTGGCAATGTATGAGGAGATAGAACTGTAAATACAGAGAACGGGTGATAGGATGAATATTCGTTTTTATAATGCAAAAATATTACTTACCGATGAAACACAAGGGTTTCGTATCATAGAGGGAGAACTTTGGGTAAAAGGAAATACCATATGCTATCTGGGGGACGGAACAGATGTGGAGCAAGTCTGTAAAAAGCCGGAAGACATTATTATATGGGAACGGGAAATCGACGTAGAAGGAAATCTGCTGATGCCGGGCTTCAAAAATGCTCACACCCATTCTGCCATGACGTTCCTGCGGTCCAGAGCCGACGATATGCCTTTGCAGGAATGGCTGAATCAACAGGTTTTCCCAAACGAGGCAAAGCTGAAAGGGGAAGATGCCTATTGGCTGGCAAAGCTGGCAATTATGGAGTATCTCACCAGCGGAATTACCTCTATGTTTGATATGTATATTTATCCGAGGGAAGTGATTCAGGCAGGAATCGACTGTGGATTTCGTACGGTACAGGTCAGCGGCCTAAATAATTTTACCAGTTCTTTGGAGGAACTGGAGGAACAGTATTTAAAATATAATGATTATCATGAACTTTGTAGTTACAAGCTGGGATTTCATGCAGAGTACACCACGGATCAAAAATTGTTGGAGGGTGTGGCAGAC
>USPJ01000065.1 GCA_900556645.1 uncultured Lachnospiraceae bacterium | reverse complement strand
TCTTTTTACTTCCCACATAAACCTTCTCCGTCTCCAGATAACGGAAAAGAGTTTCCTCCGATAAAACGGAGTTTCCACAGATTTCCACGTTCCAGATATAACAGGAAAAGAGATAGATAATTCCCACGCCCAGAAAAAATCCTGCCAGAAACAGCTTTCTTTTCCGATAGCGGAATAAAAAGACGGGAAAGCCCATCTTTTTTTGTATGCGGACTCTTGTCTTGGTCTTTTTTACCAGAGGACGTATGGAAAAGAAATCCGATATGCTCATGGAAAATTCATAGGCATCTTCCCGGTGCTCCATATCCCATATATAGATATTATGATTGGTACATAGGTTTAAAAATCGTTCCGTCGCATAGCCGGTCAGCTCCACCCGAACATATCCTGACAAATAACGCAATATCCTTTTCATGTGACTTAAGCCTCAAATTCTATTGATTTTATAAATCCGACAACCTTCATATCCTCATTGGTATAATATTCGATATTCAGTCGTTTTCCATAAACCGTTAATTTTGCGTTTTTTGTCTGGATTTTGATATATTCTTCCGTGTATTCTAAAATACCTTTATAATTCTCAATCAGGACTTCCCTGCGTCCGGTAATGGTGACGATGGAGGCTCCATACATCAAATCCTTCGGCAGTTCTAAAGTCTCTACCATATTTTCTTTTACTGATTTCAACTTCGTTTTTCCCATAATTTACTATATGGAAAATACAAGTTTATTATTCACGTATCAGTTGCTTAATCATTACCGGACGTGCCACTTTTTCTGTGGACATCTGATAGGCAGCTTTGATTTTTGCTGCGGCAGTGATTGCCTTCTCACGGTCATTGGCATGGATATAAGCAAGGACATCTCCTTTTTTCACTCCATCCCCAATCTTCTTGTTCAGAATAATACCCACCGCAGGGTCTATGATGCTCTCTTTGGTCTCTCTGCCACCGCCCAGCATCATACAGGCAATTCCGATTTCCTGAGCCAATATACGCTGCACATTGCCTTCAGTTTCCGCCAGAACCGATATCACATATTTTGCCTTTGGCAATAAATCCGGGTGAAGAATCTGTTCTACATTTCCACCCTGAGCCTCTACAAACTCTTGGAATTTTTTATAGGCACTTCGACTGTCAATGGTTTCTTTTAAAAGGGCTTCTGCGATTTCCTCACTTTCTGCCCTACCTGCCAAAACAAGCATCTGTTTGCCCAAGCCTATAACAACCTCCATAAAGTCTGCCGGACCGTTGCCCTTTAGGGATTCGATGGCTTCTTTAACTTCCAGTGCATTTCCTACGGCATTTCCCAGTGGTTCATCCATATCCGTAATAAGTGCCACCGTCTTCTTTCCTGCCCGTTTTCCGATATCCACCATTGCCTTTGCCAAAGCCACGGCATCCTCTTCTTTCTGCATGAAAGCACCGTTTCCGGTCTTTACGTCCAACACGATAGCATCTGCACCGGAAGCCAGTTTTTTACTCATAATACTACTGGCAATCAAAGACATCTGATCTACGGTGGCGGTTACATCCCGCAAAGCATACAGTTTTTTGTCCGCAGGAGCCAAATTGGCGGTCTGTCCCGCAATGGCAACCTTGATACCGTTAACATTGCGGATAAATACTTCTTCTGTCATCTCTGTGGAAAATCCCTCAATGGATTCCAATTTGTCAATGGTTCCTCCGGTATGTCCCAATCCTCTGCCGCTCATCTTGGCAACCGGAATCCCCAGAGCTGCAATCATAGGTGTCAGGACAAGGGAAACCTTGTCCCCCACACCTCCGGTACTATGCTTATCTACTTTTATCCCCTCTATGGCGTCCAGATTCAGGACATCTCCGCTGTCTCTCATAGCCAAGGTCAAATCTACGGTTTCCCGTTTGCTCATTCCCTGAAAACAGATTGCCATTGTCATTGCCGACATCTGATAATCCGGGATATCACCCTTGGTAAAGCCCTCAATCATGTAATAGATTTCTTCTTTTGTCAGTTCTTTTCCCTGCTTTTTCTTCAGGATCAAATCGTACATTCGCATAGTAATCGCTTTCCTTTCGTCTTATGAAACTAGTCCTCTTTATGTTCTTTCCAGTATGCGATAAATTCCTGGTCTGTCACACGGACAGCTCCTTCTTTTTCCACATCGGTTCTCATGTCAATCTCTATACCGTATTCCCGCTCCATGATTTCTTTGATACGAGGACGGCAGAACATTCCCTGACAATAACCCATGGACGCTCTGGTTCTTCTCTTTACACCGTCTACACTTGTAACCTGTATTCCTCTGTGCAGACAGTCCACAACGGTTTTCTCATCCACCTGCTGGCAACGGCAAATCAAACGTTCCGGACACGGTGGTAAATTCACAAGCTGTTCTGCTTCTGTAAAAGGCAGCATCTCTTCTTTTTTCTGTATAATCGGTGCCCGGTATGGGTCATAGGATGGGTCCTCCTTTAGCTCCAGTCCCTGACGCTCCAATTCCTCTGCAATCATATCTGCAATAGCAGGAGAAGAAGTAAGTCCCGGGGACTGGATTCCTGCCGCATTGAGAAAATGCGGAGTTGCGGTTTCTCCTATCACAAAGTCATCCGTAGTGGACACGGCACGTACTCCGGTAAAGCTTCGGATAAATTGCTGCGGATTGATTTTATCTGTGGTATGCAGCCCTTCTTTGTAAATTTTCCAGAGACGGTCCAGATGTGTGCTGCGGTCCGTATTGCCCTCTTCGTCAATGGCATCCGGTCCCAACAGCAGATTGCCGTGATAGGTGGAAGTCACAAGGATTCCCTTGCCCATCTTGGATGGCATCTGGAATACAACTGTATTCAAAGCCTCGCCGGTTCCCTGGGCAAACAAAATATATTCGCCGGAACGAGGACGAATTTCAAAGGTTTTCTCATTAACCATCTGGTCTATTTTGTCTGAAAAAAGTCCTGCGGCATTGACCAGATAGCGGGTTTTAAAATCTCCGTTATTCGTGTGAATCAAAAATCCTTCCTCTATTTTCTCAATATCGGAAACCTCGGTATTTAAAAACAGTTTGGTACCGTTGTGAATGGCATTTTCTGCCATGGCGATTGCCATTTCATACGGGGAACAAACGCCGGCACCCTCGCAATAAAGGGCATAGACTACCTCCGGGTTAATGTTGGGATCCAACTCTAAAATCTCTTCTCTTCCGATAATCTTTAAGTCGGTCAGACCGTTTTTTTCACCATTTTCCAGCATTGCCTGCAGCTTTGGCAAATCATTTTCATCTGTGGTAATTACCAGACTTCCGGTTTTTCGGAAGCCAAAGTTCAATTCTTCATTCAACTTCTGATACTGCACTCTGCCTTTATAGCAGACACGGCCCTTCACCTTGGCATTTGCCTCGGCATAACCGCCGTGGACGATGGCACTGTTCGCTTTGGTGGAACCCATGGAAACATCACATTCCTTTTCCAAGATTCCGATGGAAAGCTGATAGCGAGACAACCTCCTTGCTATAGCGGTTCCTACAATTCCTGCTCCAACAATCATTACATCATACATCATTATTTCCTCCGTTTCTTTCTTTTTTAAACGGTAATCCTAACAACATACGGTTATTTTGCGAATTTTTGCTTTAACCTTTCCTTTTCTTCCTTTGTTACCCTAAGGGACTCCCTTATTTTTTGAACGGCTTTTCTGCGTATTTCCTCATCCAAAGCCTCCCGTTCCAAAATGCACTCTGTTTTTTCGGGAAACTTCACATAGCAGACAGACAATGCCCACGCAGCCGCCATTTTCACATAATATTCCTGCCGGGAAATTCCAGCCAATCTTTCCAAAACCTCATCAATATAAGTTTCATTGACAAAAAAATCCAGCATACAGACAATGGCAAAACGAACCTCATATTCGCCTGTTCCCGCCAAATAAGCTTCTAAGAAAGAAAACCACTCACGCTGGTCTTTTTTCATAAACTTATAGGTAGCACAGCAACAGTCGCAGATTGCCCAGTTATTGATTAAGGGAATGAACTTTTTTAATTCTTCCTGCTGTTCTTCCATGCTCAGCTTTCCGTAACCAATCATCATTCCGCGTATCATCAGTTCTTCGTAAATCAGAGGATTTGCATTGACAGCAAACTCTCGATATCCTTCCTTTGCCGCCTGCTTTGCCAGCTGTCGCAGCTTCGGTACACGTACCCCCAGAAACTCACCCATGTCCGGCACTAGGGAACCATGGAATTTCCGGTATTCCTCGTCAATACTTTTCTGTAATTCTTCTCGTATCTCCTCTGTAATATTCATGTTTCCTGTTCTCTCTTTTTTCTGATTTTTTCCCGGTGTTTCTTGTCATTCTGATCCATCGCAGAACCTACAGCCACACCAAAGAGCATACCCAGACACATTCCCGTTGCTATATTATCAAAAGCTGTTAATCCAATGGACATACCCAGACACATTCCAACGCTTAAAAATAGGCTCGTGTAGGAAGTCTTTGGTTTTTCTTTTTCAAATCTCGGTCCCTCTTCTCCGATGGTTCCGGTTGGAGTAAAACCTGCTTTTTCTAACAATCCTTGGGACGCTGTATTATCGGCAAGTGTTTCTGCCATAATATAATACACCTTTTCGTTCTGGAACGCCCACTCCATCATGGCATTTACCGCCTCTAATCCATAACCTTTCCTGCGGTGTTCTTCCTCTATTCCATATCCTACTTCCACCTCTCCTGATTCATTGGCACTGCCTTTAAAACCAATACTGCCCACAAGGGTCTCTGTCCCTTTTAAGGTTATCGTCCAATCGGTATACCAAAGCCAGTCTTCCGGCTGTTCTTCTACACCCCGAATCATATCCCCATATGCTTTTTGCATTTCCGGGTCGGTTTCTTTTTCCAATGCCAGCTTCAGCTCCTCCAAGGTTTTCGGAGAAATACATAAATGCTTGGTTTTGAGTTGTATTTTCTTATTCTTCTTCATAATATGTTCCTGTCCTTTTTCACTTTAAAGCTGTATCCAATACCTTCTGGTAATCCGTCTTTGCCCTTCAATTACATTTACAATTTTATCTTCTAACACGCCGCCGTTCTTTTCTATCACTCTGACGGAACTTGCATTGTTATCATTGCAGGTAATCAGTACCTTTTCTAACGAAAGATTTTCCCTTGCATATTCCAGTGCCAAAGAGAGCATTTTAGTTCCAACGCCCTTATTCCATGCGGAATATTTGACACCATATCCGATATTTCCTCCGAAACGCAAAAGTGCGTCAGTCAAAGTGTGACGGATAGCTATTTCTCCTAGAAATTCTTCTCCATCTACACACCACAAATAAGTTGCTTTTACCCACCCTTTTGGAAGGTTGTTACCCACTCTGAAATCCTCTGTATATTGAAAAATATCATATTGGGCAGGATTTAAAAATTCATAGGTAGTGATTTCATGTTCTTTGTATTCTTCTATAGCGGATAAATAAGAATCATAATATTTTTTATCCGGTAAAATCAATTTCATATTTAGGATACATCCTCTCTGCTATGTAAAATCTCCTGATGATTGATGTAAGCATTAAATTCCCGGAAAGAGAGCCCTGTTGGAACACTTTCAAATTTTGTAGTGGGACTTTCTTTGCCGCCCCTCAACTCAATATAATAGTCCACAATGGCTCGGATAGCTTCCTTTTCTCTATCATATTCATAGATTCCTTTTTTCTCTCCGTTGGGATGTTCTAAATGATAAACCTTGTTCTTTTGATAAAAAAGTATGAAACAATGCATATGCAGTTCATGCATCAAAGCAACTTGCTCCACACAAGTACCAACGCCGTGTTCTACTGTCTCTTCCACAGACATAGTTCGGTACAGACTCCGAAAATTCGTCATTTCTTTGATTCCATGTATCTTGTGATTCACATCTAACCAGCCGTAGGATATATTTTCGTCCATATAGGTAAATACATCCTGCGGTGTTCTTATTTTATCTATCTCCATAAATATATCTCCCTGTAACTCATAAAATCAAAATTATCGATATGTTCTCATTTCTTCCTCGTTGTTACACGTTCTCTTCTAAAACCCTCCACCATTATATGCTCTTGTAATTACATAGGACGGCTCATAATATGCACTACTGTTATAATTGTCAATGGTCTCACATATCTCATTGTTATATACTCTGACTAATCCATCTATATAATCCTCTTTTGGTTGAAGAACAGATAAAATCAAACGCATATATACCTTTCCCATTTGTGTGGCAGATGGAATCTCGTCTACTAATTTTAAATCAACATCTGTTATATCAAAAACACCTTCTTCTAAGTGATATTCTTCTATCCACTCATCTTCAATTTTTAATGGATTTTCACAATGCAAAACGTTTGCAATGCTTATTAAACGTCTCCATTCTTTTTTTGTTATATGATTTACCACATATTTATTTTTTTGGTGCAATTTTCTCGCAACACGTTCAATCATATAACATATGAAATATAAATCATTTTCAGTTATTTCTTCATTTTCAAAAAATAAATTTGTCATACCGGATAACTCCTTTCAAATTTCAATGTTTTTAAGGAATCTTCTGTACAAAAAACAATTTGATGTGTGGGATATTTGAATTTAACTAATTCCCAAAAAGCTTCTTTTGAAATTTTTTCTGCCATGTAATCTTCAATATAATCCCAAATAGTATCGTCAGCCATGGCTCCTTCTACGATATCATAATTATGATTTATACCTCTGCGACAATCCACAATAAATTGAAGCCATTCTTCTGACATA
>USPJ01000064.1 GCA_900556645.1 uncultured Lachnospiraceae bacterium | reverse complement strand
CCTCCTAAATTTTTTATATGTTTTGCTCCACTGCGGAGATCAAAACCGTAAATTATTTGTTCCAGCAAGCCACAAAGTGTCCATCTCCTCTGTCAGTCAACGGCGGCATTGCCTCCGCACACTGTTCTGTCGCATATGCACAACGGGTACGGAACGGACATCCGCTAGGCATATTCAACGGGCTTGGAACATCTCCTTCCAGTACGATTCGTTTGCTCTTTCTTGCTGTTTCCGGGTCCGGAATCGGTACTGCCGAAAGAAGGCTTAATGTATATGGATGAATCGGATGATTGTTCAATTCATCTGAAGGTGCAACCTCCATCATTTTCCCAAGATACATAACCGCAATTCTATCGGAAATATGCTGTACAATCAGAAGATCATGAGCTATGAACAGATATGCCATACCAAATTTCTTCTGTAAATCTTCAAACATGTTGACAACCTGTGCCTGAATGGACACATCCAACGCGGATACCGGTTCGTCACAGACGATAAACTTCGGATTTACTGCCAAGGCTCTGGCAATTCCGATACGCTGTCTCTGTCCACCGGAAAACTCATGGGCATAACGGGTTGCATGCTCTGCATTCAATCCCACATAGCTCATCAGCTCTAAGATTTTATCTCTTCTCTCTGCTCTGTTAGCATATAATTTGTGGACATCCAGAGGCTCTCCGATAATATCCTCTACTGTCATACGAGGATTCAATGAAGAATACGGGTCCTGGAATACCATCTGCATTTTCTTCCGGTACGGAAGCATATCCACATCTATCGCTTTATTCTTTATCGGCTTGCCGTTTGCATCCACAATCAGCTTGCCTTCTTCATCATACTGTTCACCGCTGTCGAAGAGCACATCACCATCGAAGACAATCCGTCCCGCTGTAGGCTGATACAATCTCAAAAGAGTACGTCCTACGGTCGTTTTGCCACAACCGGACTCTCCAACCAGTCCCAATGTCTCTCCCGGTTTAATTGCAAATGAAATGTCATCTACCGCTTTTAACGGTACGGTATGAAATCCCTGATGCACCGGAAAATATTGTTTTAAATGACTCACCTCAAGAAGGTTCTTTTCTTCACTCATTTTTATTTTCCTCCTGTGCCTCATACATATTTTTAATATTTACCCAACAGCTTGCCAAATGAGTATCACTCATTCTGATTTCCTCCGGAACTTCCTCCAGACATATCTTCATTGCTGCATCGCACCGAGGACAGAATGCACAGCCCTTCGGCATATTTAACAGGTTAATCGGCGTACCGCCAATCGGTACTAACCGTTCATTCAAATTGTCTTTTCTAGGAATGGAACGGAGCAATCCCTTGGTATACTCATGTGCCGGACGATAGAAAATATCATCTGCGGTTCCCCGCTCACAAACACGTCCGCCATACATAACCAATATCTCGTCACACATGCTGGCAATAACGCCCAAATCATGGGTTACCATAATAATTGCCATTCCCAGCTTCTGCTGCAACTCCTGCATCAGTTCCAAAATCTGTGCCTGAATGGTTACATCCAAAGCCGTGGTAGGCTCATCAGCAATCAGAATATCCGGTTCGCAGGCAAGTGCCATTGCAATCATGACACGCTGACGCATACCGCCGGAAAGTTCATGAGGATACTGTTTAATACGGCTCTCCGGTTCATTCACACCTACCAGAGTCAGCATCTCAATGGCACGTTCCTTCGCCTCAGCCTTATTTTTATCTGTATGGAGCATAATTGCCTCCATCAACTGATTTCCTACAGTAAATACCGGATTCAAGCTGGTCATTGGATCCTGAAAGATAATAGAACATTTGGAGCCGCGGAAACTATGAAGTTCCTTCTCACTCCATTTTGTAATATCTTCCCCTTTATATTTTACGGAGCCTTCTGTAATCTCTCCTGTTTCTGCCAAAATCTGCATAATGGAATATGCGGTAACAGATTTTCCGGAACCGGACTCCCCTACGATTCCAAGAGTTTTTCCCGGCTCTAATACCATGGATAAACCATTGACCGCATTTACATCTCCGGATTCCGTATGAAAACAAGTATGGAGATTCTCGACTTCTAATAAGTACTCTGTGCTTTTTGTTTCTTCACTCATCTTTTCAATCTCCTTACTTTAATTTTGAATCAAAAGCATCTCTCAAACCATCGCCTAACAGGTTCAATGCCAATACAATCAGACAGATTGTAACAGCCGGAATAACCAGCTTCGACGGATAGGACTGCATTCCTGCCCGTGCTGCATTTGCCAAACTTCCCAAGGAAGTAAGTGGAGCCGCAACACCCAGTCCCAAGAAGCTCAGATAACTCTCTGTAAAGATAGCAGACGGTATCTGCAACGCTGTGGTAATGATGATAACCGGCAAACAGTTCGGAATAATGTGACGGCTGAGAATCTTACTTCCCTTTGTACCGATACATCTTGCTGCCAGAACATACTCACTGCTCTTAATCGAAAGCACCTGACCTCTTACCAATCGTGCCATACCTACCCAATAGAGCAGACCAAATACAATAAAAATTGAAATCATATTGGTTCCCAGTTTCGCCAAAGCAGTTCCCTCTATAGACGGACCCAACCGGGCATTCAGTACTACGGAAAGCAGGATAATCATCAACATATCCGGCAACGAATAGATAACGTCTACGATACGCATCATAATCATATCTACCTTGCCGCCGCAATAACCTGCAATGGCACCATATAACAATCCGATAATCAACACCATGATAGATGCTACCAAACCTACGGCAAGACTGACTCTTGTACCGTAAATCACACGGATGAAATAGTCACGGCAAAGACTGTCCGTACCAAAAATATGCGGGAAGAGTTTCTCTCCCGTCTGCTCCATATACTGAAGTTCACGTTCGGAATACTGCATCATTCCCAGATTCTTTGCACTCTTATCTCTAACGCCACCCACGGTAATAATCTCTTCATACCCGTAAGGAACAACCATAGGTGCAAAAATAATAATCAATAATACAATCAGTAATACAATCAAACTGCCCATTGCCAGCGGATTTTTGCGGAGTCTTCGCATACCGTCTTTAAAGAAGGTGGTGGACTCACTCATAACATCCTGCTGTTTTTTCTCTTCTTCTGTTGCCGCTCTGAAATAAGAGCTGTCGTATTTGGACAAATCAACTTGAGCGGATAATATATTTTTCTTTGGGCTTCCATTTTCGTTCTGCATAATATCTATCCTCTCTTATTCAAATGTAATACGTGGATCAATAATCTTATACGCGATATCTGTCAGCAGATTTGCCAAAACCATCAGCACTGCCAAGAAAATCGTTGTAGACATAATCATTGTGTAGTCACGGTTTGTAATACTTGTTACAAAAGCCGTTCCCAGACCGCCAATGGTAAAGATATTTTCTACAACCATGGAACCCACTAAAATATAAGCCACCATCGGACCTACATATGTAATAACCGGAATCAAAGCATTCCGCAATGCATGTTTAAAGATAACCTTCTGTGTCTTCACACCTTTTGCCTTTGCTGTACGAACATAATCCTGATTCAAAGCATCCAGCATACTGGTCTTCGTCAAACGGGTAATGTATGCCATCGGATAAAGACTCAAGGCAATAACCGGAAGCACATAGTTCGGCGAACTGGAAGACCATACCGGAATCCACTCTAATTTCAAACAGAATACCAACAGCAATAAAGTTGCCAGTACGAATGACGGCATTGCCGTTGCCAACGTGGTAAAGAAAATAATGACTCTGTCCGGCCATTTGTTTCTTTGCAGTGCCGCAATACTTCCCAGAATAATTCCGACAATGATTGCTATAATCGCCGCAACACCACCTAATTTTGCGGAAATCTGGAATTTAGCCCACATATCCGTCCAGATATCACGTCCGGTCTTTAAGCTTACGCCCCAGTCTCCATGTAATAAGTTTTTCAGATACAGGCCGAATTGCACCGGAATCGGTTTATCCAGATTATATCTTTCCTCCAGTACTTGCTGTACTGCCGGGCTTAATGCTTTTTCCTTATTAAAAGGCCCACCCGGAACTAAATTCATCGCAAAGAATGTGATTGCACTAATGACAAATATCGTTACGATGGCAAGAAATATTCGTTTTACAACATATTTCTTCATAATCTTGCTCACTCCTTGTTTTTTAGGTCTCTCTTACGGTTGGCTTGCCAACCAATAAAAAAAGGGTCCGAGTCCTGCTAATCCTGCCTCTTCGCACCCTAATATATAACCTCTTTTTTAACTCATATCTTGGTATATTTTATCATCCCTCCCTCATTTTTGTCAATAAAATCCGTCATATTCCACAAAATTCATAACTATGCATAACTTGGAATTTTTATTCATTTTTTCGGTTTTTTTCGGATAAAGACAATTTTTCTTTTTACTTGTGTATAGATATCTGCTATAGTTTGCATTGCCCTTCATTTATGTTATACTGTTGTATATTTAACAATTACCGCAGGACACCGTCCACAAATGATAAGTACAGAGGAGTAAATATGAAAAATGATGTTTCCTTATATGCCGTACTGCGGCAAATTATGAATGAATTAAACAGTCAGGTAGTGGAACACGGAGAAAGAGTTGCCTACTTGTACTTAAAAATCTCTGAATATCGGAAGGAATCCGATTCAGAACACCGTGAGAAAATGATGCTTGCATGTTATGCCCATGACATCGGAGCATATAAGACAGAAAAATTTCTGGATTTGTTGAAGTTTGACATCGACAAACCGTTAGAGCACTGCATCTATGGCTATTTATTCATGAAATACTTCTCCCCACTGGAGAAAGACGCAGAAGTATTGCTTTACCATCATACTTATTTTTCAGAGCGGGAAAAATATCAAAGCGAATATTTAGACGAAGGGATTTTCATTCATCTTTTGGACCGAATTGACATCTTCAATATGAAACACGAAGACATGGACGATGTTTTATGGCAGGTCAAACATGGTGCCGACAGAAATTTTAACCCTAAAGACGTAGAAGATTTTATCGCCGCAAACGAAAAGTATGATTTATTAGAACATTTGAGAGACAAAACCTATCGCGTAGACGTCAGAAGATTCTTTAACGAACCGGAACGAGCTGACCGTCTGCTGGAAGATGTGGTTCGAATGCTTACCTATGAGATTGATTTCAAAAGCGAGCAAACCGTCATTCATACAATTACCATTGTCCAGCTTGCCACTGCATTGGCAAACAGATTCCACATGGACGCAGATTCCGTCCGGGATATTCGTTTTGCCGCTCTTTTACATGATTTGGGCAAAATCAAAATTCCTACCGGCATCTTAGAAAAACCGGGACGTCTGTCTCCTGAAGAATTCCATATCATGCAAAAGCACATTTTATTTACAGAAGACATTATAGGGGATTTGTTCCCACATGATATCGTGCAGATTGCCAGCCGGCATCATGAAAGGCTTGACGGAAGCGGCTACCCTAACCACCTAACGAAAAATGAACTAACCTTATCCGATTGTATTGTTCAGGTGGCGGATGTTGCCAGTGCCCTTTTGCAAAGACGTTCGTATAAGGAATCTATGGACAAGGAAACAGTTATTTCTATTCTGAAATCCGAAGCTGATGCCGGAAAACTGGATGCAACTATCGTTTCCATGTTTGAATCTGATTATGAAAACATTTTGGAGGAGGTATTCATGCATTCCCATTCCACCATCGAACGTTACGAAGGCTTACAAAAAGAATTTCAAGAGTATTTGGTGGAATATTCAGAAATGGAACACGATTTTATTGAAGAATATGGTGTGTTTTCCTTGGATAAAAACATACCCCTCAACAGACTACTATAATTCAGGAAATCATAGTTTATAAAGACAGTCATAAAAAATCATAAAAAAGCCGAAAAGCCGGAGACTTTGGTTTTTCAAAGTTTCCGGCTTTTTCTAATACGGGCAACAGGACTTGAACCTGCACGGTCTCCCACTAGAACCTAAATCTAAAGAACCGTATCCATACCGTAATTTTCAATCCTTATAAGCCACTATTTTATGCTATTTCGTCCATATATTCCATTACATAATTCTATTTTTTCCCGTTGATGTCAAACTTATTCCAGCTCACTCAAAATCCGCTCTGCTTCTTTTCTTAACTCTGGCAAATCTTCCTGAATGGTCTCCCATGCAGACTGATAATCAAGGTTTGAATATTGATGTGCAAAAATATCTCTAATTCCACACCATTCTCTCCATGGTATATTTGCTTCACGTTCTCGCAATTCCTTTGATACAACCTTGCATAATTCCCCTATTTGAAGAACACACATACAACATGCATTTTGAAACACTGATATTTCAACAAATTTATCATAATTATTCTGAAACATTTCACATGCTTCCTCTACTTGGTCACAATATTCTATTATTTTCTTGAGAATAATTACATCCTTATTCTTCATACAATAAAATCTCCGTTCCTTCAATCTCTTTTCTAAAAATGTCCTCTATCCCAGCAGTTGTCACTAAATCTACAGACAAATTTAACTCTTCCTGCACCTGTTGTCTCATTCCGGATAATTTCAAAAGTGACATTGGCTTACCTTTTTCAATCAACAAATCAATGTCGCTTTCTTCCGTGGCTTCTCCTTTCGCATAAGAACCAAACAAATATATCCTTTTGATACCATATGATTTTGCAATCGGAGCAATTACATTTTTTATTGTTACAATATCCTGCATCAAAATCCCTCCTAGGTAATTCATTTAAAGATAT